>DATMUQ010000078.1:0-7345 GCA_035563795.1 Terriglobales bacterium
GACCATCTATGTCCATGACGTCGCTCATGTGCGCGATGGCGCGCCGCCGCAGACCAATGTCGTGCGGGTGAACGGCCAGCATGCCGTGCTGATGACGGTGCAGAAGATCGGCAACGCATCGACCTTGCAGATCGTCCATGACATCAAGGACAAGCTGCCCACGGTCCGTGCCGGCGGGCCGGACGGCCTGGAGATCAAGGCGGTGGGGGATCAGTCGATCTTCGTCAGCGCCGCCATTGCCGGTGTCATCCGTGAAGGCGTCATCGCCGCCGCGCTGACCGCCATCATGATCCTGCTCTTCCTCGGTTCCTGGCGCAGCACACTGATCATCGCTGTCTCGATCCCGCTCTCCGTGCTGGCCTCGATCATCGGCCTCTCGGCGCTGGGCCAGACCATCAATATCATGACATTGGGCGGGCTGGCGCTCGCCGTCGGCATCCTGGTCGATGACGCCACCGTCGCCATCGAGAACATCAACACCCATCTCGAACATGGCGAGCCGGTGGAGACAGCGATCCTCAAGGGTTCCGGCGAAATCGCCGTACCGGCGCTGGTCGCCACGCTCTGCATCTGCATCGTCTTCATGCCGATGTTCTTCCTGGCCGGGGTGCCAAAATATCTCTTCGTGCCGATGGCCGAAGCGATCGTCTTTGCCATGCTGGCCTCCTATATCCTCTCGCGCACCTTGGTCCCGACCATGGCCAAGCTGCTGCTGAAGGAGCATGTCGAGGCGGTGGGACGCAAAGGCGGCTTGTTCGCGCCGCTGATCGCCCTGCAGGCCGGATTCGAACATGGCCTCGGCATCCTGCGCGCTGCCTATGGCCGGACACTGACGTCGACTGTTGCCAGCCGGAAACTGTTCATCCCGGTCTTTCTGGGGATCGCGCTCGCATCGCTGGCACTGATCGCCACGCTTGGCGCGGATTTCTTCCCATCGGTCGATAGCGGCCAGATCAAGCTGCATCTGCGCGCCCATGCCGGTACCCGCGTCGAGGAGACGACCCGGCTGGCTGATGAAGTCGAGGCGCATATCCGCCAGACGGTTCCTTCGGCCGAGCTGGAGGGTATCGTCGACAATATTGGTTTACCGGTATCGGGCGTGAACCTGTCCTACAGTTCCTCGGCGCCGACCGGCCCGGCCGATGCCGATATCTATGTCAGCTTGAAGGACGGCCATAAGCCCACGGCGGATTATGTCCGCGCGTTGCGGCAAAGCCTGCCGCAGAGCTTCCCCGGTGTCAGCTTTGCCTTCCTGCCGGCGGATATCGTCAGCCAGATCCTGAATTTCGGCTCGCCCTCGCCGATCGATGTGCAGATCGTCGGCCGCAACATCGATGACAATGCGACGGTCGCCCGGCAGCTGGTCGACAGGATGAAGCGGATCGCCGGCATCGCCGATGTCCGCATCCAGCAGGACCTGGATGCTCCGGCCCTCAATGTCGCCGTCGATCGCAGTCGCATCGGCGATCTTGGCCTGCAGCAGAAGGACATTGCCAACGACCTGCTGATTTCGCTCTCGGGTAGTTTCCAGACCCAGCCGACTTTCTGGTTGGATCCGAAGAGCGGGGTTTCCTATCCCATCGTCTCGCAGACGCCGCAGACGCAGTTGCAGTCGTTGGACGCTCTGCGCGACACGCCGATCACCGGTGCCACCACCGGCATCGCGGGCGCGCAGCCGCAGATCCTGGGCGGCGTCAGCGAGATCAAGCGCGGCGTGGTTCCGGCCGTCGATACCCGCTATAACGCCCAACCGGTGCTCGATATCTATGCCACCAATGGCGACCGCGATCTCGGCGGCGTTGCCAAGGATGTCCGCGCTGCCATCGCCGCGGTGCAAAAGGCGGGCCTGCCCAAGGGTGTCTCGGTGACCTTGCGCGGCCAGGTGACGACGATGGATGCCTCCTATACCAGCCTGATCTACGGCCTCGCTTTCGCGATGCTGCTGGTCTATCTGCTGATTGTGGTCAATTTCCAGTCGCTGCTGGACCCGTTGATCATCATCTCGGCATTGCCAGCAACCATGGCCGGCATCGCCTGGATGCTGTTCCTCACCCATACGACGCTGAGCGTCCCGGCACTGACCGGGGCGATCATGAGTGTCGGTGTCGCCACCGCCAACAGCATCCTGGTCGTTGCCCTGGCGCGCGACCGGCTGCTGGCCGGCGACGATGCCATCACCGCTGCCATCACAGCCGGCATCGGCCGCTTCCGGCCGGTGCTGATGACGGCGCTCGCCATGATCATCGGCATGCTGCCGATGGCGCTGGGTCTCGGCGAGGGTGGCGAGCAGAACGCGCCGCTCGGCCGCGCGGTGATCGGGGGCCTGCTTTTCGCCACCGTCGCCACGCTCACTTTCGTTCCCGCCGTCTTCTCGCTCTTGCATGGTCTGCATGCGCGCAAGACCGCCGGTGGCGTGATGCTGCCGCTCGCTCCCCAGGAATAATGCTGCAGGGATAATGGAGTCCGTCATGTCTTCAGCTGATAGCAACCCGACCCCCAGTTCAACGCCCGCGCCGGCCTCCGCTCCGGCGCCCCGGCACCGGTTGCGGCGTTTCCTCATCGGTACGACCGCGGTCGTGGTGGTGGGCGGCCTCGTCACCTCGGGCCTGCTCAGCCGGCGCGATGCACGCGCGGCGCTGGAGACCGCGACCGAAACCGCCGCCGTGCCGACCGTCGTCTCGATCCATCCCAAGGCCGCTGCTGCTTTCGAGGAAGTGGTGCTGCCGGGCCAGGTGGTGGGCCTCTCCGAGACGCCGGTCTATGCTCGCACCAACGGCTATATCCGCTCCTGGAGCGCCGATATCGGCACCCATGTGAAGGCCGGCGACGTGCTGGCGGTGATCGATTCACCGGAAGTCGACCAGCAGCTTAACCAGGCCGAAGGAGATCTCGCCGAGGCGAAGGCGAATGCGAAGGTGGCGCGCAGCAATGCCGACCGGGCGAACCGCCTGGTGCAGACGGAATGGGTCTCCAAGGAATTCTCGGAGAATCGCGATGCCACCGCCTCGGCGACCGCCGCGCAGGTCGTTGCCAATGATGCCAATGTCAAGCGACTGCACGAATTGCAGGACTTCGAAAAGGTGGTGGCGCCGTTCTCCGGCGTCGTCACCTCGCGATCGACCGATGTCGGCGCGCTGATCAATGCCGGCAGCGGCCAGGGTGCGGAGCTTTTCCGCATCGCCGATACCAGCGTGCTGCGCACCTATGTCGACGTGCCCCAGACCTATGCCAGCCAGGTTGCCGTCGGCACCGCGGCTGGCCTGGAATTTCCCGACCGGCCGGGCAAGCTCTATCCCGTCAAGGTGACGCGCACGGCTTCGGCGATCGACCCGAAATCGCGCACGCTGAAGGTCGAGCTCGATATCGACAATGCCTCCGGCGAATTGCTGCCGGGCAGCTTCACCGAAGTGCATTTCAAATTCACCCCGGCCGGCAATCCTCTGTTGCTACCGGCCAATGCCTTCCTGTTCCGCGCGGAAGGCGTGCGGGTGGCCGAGATCGGTCCGGACGGCAAGGTCAAGCTGCAGGCCGTTACCCTGGGGCGCGACTTCGGCACCGAGGTTGAGGTCGTCACCGGGCTCAAACCGGAGGATCAGGTGATCCTCAATCCCTCGGCCGCCATCGCCGCCGGCGACCCGGTCAACCGCGCGCCTGCATCGGCGACGAAGCCCGGTGCCTCATGAACCGCACCTGATAGGGGGCGTCATGCTGCATAGCTAAACTCGCCGAATCATCTAGGATGATGGTATACATCGGGAAATATCCTGAGGGTGAGTAGCGTGGCTGGCGAGGTGGATCGGTTCGGCGATCTGAGAATCCGGGAGACGCCGAAGACATTGCGGGCGCTGGCGCTGGATCGCGTGCGTTCGGCCATTCTGGAATTGCGTTTCCAGCCGGGCGAGCGTCTCACAGAGCGCGATCTCTGCGCCCAATTGGGGGTCAGCCGGTCGGTGGTGCGGGAAGTCATCCGTCATCTCGAGACCGAGGGCCTGATCCAGAACGTGCCCTTTCATGGGCCGGTAGTCGCCAGCCTCGACCCCGATCAGGTGCAACAGATCTATGAAATCCGCTCGCAGCTGGAATCCACGGCGGCAGCGGCCTGCGCGCAACTGGCGACAGCGGCCGACAAGGCGGCTCTGGCCGAGGCGTTGCAGCTGATCGACGAGGCCTATGCCGCGGAGGATTTCCGGGCGGTGCTCGCGGCCACCAACCGGTTCTATGAGATCATGTTCGAAAGCGGCCGGAAGACCGTGGCCTGGGAAATGGTGCAGCGGTTGAACGGCCGCATCAGCCGGCTGCGGGCGATGACGGTCTCCTCGCCCAATCGGCGCCGTGCCGGCATGGCGCAGATGCGGAAGATCCTGGCTGCCATCAACAAGGGCGATGCGGCGGCTGCCGAGAAGAGCTGCCAGGAGCATGTCGCCAATGCCGCGGCACTGGCGCTGGAGCTGCTGCAACAGCAGCAACCTGGTAAGACGTCTTAGGCTTTCGCACGCCGCTTCCTTGCATTACGCTGAAGCGCGCCGGTCATCGGCGAAGATCATCACGTCACTGCTGGAAAAATGCAGCTTCAGGGTTTCACCGCGGGCCGGCTGGGCAATGCGTTGCGTGGACCGGATGGTCAGATCCTGCCGCCAGGCAGTGACGACGTCGTGTTGCAGGATATCGCCGAGATAAGTCGTGTCGTGCAAGGTGACGTCGATCGACTGGTCACAGCCCTGGTCCGCCGGGTTCGCTTCTGGGGAGAGGATGAGGCGTTCCGGCCGGATCATCAGTCTGACCCGGCTGTCGGCGGGCAGGCTGGCCGGGCTGTTGCCGCGTATGGTCGTGCCATCTTCCAGGCGAACGGCGACCTGGTCCGCATGTTTCGCGACGACGGTTCCTTGCAGGAAGTTGGAATTGCCGATGAAGCCGGCGACGAAGGCATCGGCCGGCCGCTCGTAGAGATCGGCGCCATTGCCGATCTGGACGATCTTGCCATGGCTGAAGACGGCGATGCGATCGGACATCCGCAAGGCTTCTTCCTGGTCATGGGTGACGTAGAGAATGGTGACGCCGAGCTCGCGGTGGATGCGGCGGATCTCGAGCTGGATGTCCTCGCGCAGGCGCTTGTCGAGGGCGGCCAGAGGTTCGTCCATCAGCAGAATGCGCGGTTTGTAGACGAGCGCACGGGCCAAGGCGACACGCTGCTGCTGGCCGCCGGATAATTCGCTCGGGCGCCGCTTGGCATAGGCGCCCAATTGCACCAGCTCCAGCATATCCTTGACGGCCTTGTCGATCTGCACCTTGGGCCGGCGCCGCACCAGCAGTGGAAAGCCGATATTCTGCGCCACGGTCATGTTGGGAAAAAGCGTGAAGCGCTGGAACACCATGCCGATATTGCGCTCATTGGGCGGCACTGAGAGAACGGAACGACCATCGATCTCGACCTCGCCGGAGCTCGGATCGTCAAAGCCGGCGACGATGAACAAGGTCGTCGTCTTGCCGGAACCGGAGGAGCCGAGAAAGGTCAGGAACTCACCTTCGCCGACCTGCAGGGACACATCATCGACGGCGGTGACGGCAGCAAAGCGCTTGACCAGGTTGCGGATATTGACGAGTGGCATGGTCCGTTCCGTCATCTGGCGAATCTCCGGCGCAGGAAGGCCGCGATCAGCATCACGGCGATGGTGAGAAAGATGAGCAATGTCGATACCGAGGCGATCACCGGCGACAGATCCTGGCGCAAGGTGGTCCACATCTTGACCGGTAGGGTCTGCAAATCGGGACTGGCCATGAAAATACCGAGTACGACCTCGTCCCAGGAGGCGAGGAAGGAGAACAGCGCCGCGGAAATGATGCCGAGGCGGATCGCCGGCAAGGTCACCCGCAGGATCGCCTCCATTTTCGTGGCGCCGCAGACGATTGCCGCCTTTTCCGTCGACTGGTCGAACGCCTCCAGGGAATTGACGATGCAGATGACGGAGAAGGGCAAAGCGATGATCAGATGGGCGGCGACGAAAGCGATGAAAGTGCCGTTGAGGCCGAATTTCAGCACGAAGGCGTAAAGTGCGATCGCCAGGATGATGACGGGGACGATCATCGGGCTGATGAAGAAGGCATGCAGTGCAGTGCGGCCCGGGAAGCGGCCGCGCACCAGAGCGAAGGCGGCAGGCAGGCCGATCAGCACCGACAGCACCATGACGCAGCAGCCGACCTTCAAGCTGGTCCAGATGGACGCGAGCCAGCGCGGATCGTCGAGGATCGCCTGGTACCATTTGAGGGTCCAGCCGGGCGGCGGGAATTGCAGCCATTGCGACGAGCCGAAGGACAGCAAGGCGATGAACACGACCGGCAGCAGCAGGAAGAGGGCGGTCAAGATGCTGATCGCATAGAGCACATAGCGGCCCGGACCCATGCGGTCGAGATTGAGCAGCATGACGTTACCTCAACCGTCCGAGCCCGACGGCCCGGATATAGATGGCATAGAAGACCAGGGTGACGGCAAGCAGGATGAAGGCGGCGGCGCTGCCGAGGCCCCAGTTGAGCAGCGACTGCACCTGCTGGGCAATCATTTCCGCCAGCATCATGTTGGACGTGCCGCCGAGCAAGGCCGGGGTGACGTAATAGCCGAGCGCCATGACGAAGACCATCATGCAGCCGGCCCCGATGCCGGGCAGCGACATCGGCAACATGACATGCCAGAAGATCTGGCGCGGCTTGGCGCCGGTGATCGCCGCCGCTTGCATGATGGCGGGATCGATGGCGGCGATCGTCGCATGCAGCGGCAGGATGATATAGGGCAGCATGATATAGGTCATGCCGATGGTGACGCCGGCGAGATTGTTGATCAGCGAGAGCGGCGTATCAATGACGCCAAGCTGC
This sequence comes from Terriglobales bacterium, assembly GCA_035563795.1. GTDB lineage: Bacteria > Pseudomonadota > Alphaproteobacteria > Dongiales > Dongiaceae > Dongia_B. The sequence goes on from DATMUQ010000078.1 coordinate 6,865, forward strand.
ATGAGCAGGCGGTTGATGACGCCGGTCCGCTGCAGCAGCACCATCCAGCCATAGGTGCGGGCCAGCAGATTGGTCCACATCGATAGCAGGATGATGGCGAAGAGGAATTGCGCGACGCGAGAAGGTAGGATCGCCAGCAGCCAGGCAACCGGATAGCCGATCAGCAGCGAGACAACCGTTACCAGGCCGGCCACGCTGAAGGTGTCGAGAAGGACGCGGCCATAGGTGGCATCGGCCAGCAGCTTGGCGTAATTGCCGAGGCCGAGCTCGGGTGTGGTGAAGCTCAGCAGCAGCAGGCTGGAAAGCGGCACCACCATGAATAGGAACAGGAAGACCAGCGCCGGCAAGGCTGGCCGCAATCCGCCGAAGGTGAGGCGCGGAAGCCGGGAAGCGCGATAGGGTGCCGTGCTGATTGCCGCAAACATGGTGTCCATAAGCCAACCGAAGGAACGGTTGCGGCAGGATAGGGTGTGCCTATCCT
>DATMUQ010000079.1:0-5351 GCA_035563795.1 Terriglobales bacterium
GGTGCGCAAGCTGGTGGCCGAGAACAATCTCGACGCCACCAAGATCTCGGCCAGCGGCAAGGATGGCCGCCTGACCAAGGAAGACGTGCTGAATTATATCGAGAAGCAGAAGGCGGCGCCGAAACCGGCCGCTGCTCCGGCTCCTGCCGCAGTCCCCGCGCCGGTCGCGCGACCAGCCGTTCCGACACCGCCGGCGGTTGAAACGCCGCATGTGCCGCGGCCGCTCGCCCCCAATGAAGAGCGCGTGCCGATGTCGCGCCTGCGCCGTGTCATCGCCAATCGCCTGAAGCAGGCGCAGAACACCGCCGCCATGCTCACCACCTTCAACGAGGTGGATATGGGCGCCGTCATGGCGCTGCGTGACAAGTACAAGGAAGGCTTCGAGAAGAAGCACAAAGTGAAGCTCGGCTTCATGGGCTTCTTCGTGCGCGCCGCCATCCAGGCCTTGAAGGAAATCCCGGCGGTCAATGGCGAGATCGACGGCAACGACATCATCTTCAAGAACCACTACGATATCGGCGTCGCCGTCGGTACCGAGCAGGGCCTGGTCGTGCCGGTGGTGCGCAATGCCGATGCGATGAGCCTCGCCGAGATCGAAGGCAAGATTGCCGAATTGGGCCGTCGTGCCCGCGATGGCAAGCTTGCCGTCGAAGAACTGATGGGCGGCACCTTCACCATCTCCAACGGTGGTGTCTATGGCTCGCTGATGTCGACGCCGATCCTCAACACGCCGCAATCCGGCATCCTCGGCATGCACAAGATCCAGCAGCGGCCGATGGCGGTCGATGGCAAGGTCGAGATCCGGCCGATGATGTATCTGGCGCTAAGCTACGATCACCGCATCATCGACGGCCGCGAAGCCGTTACCTTCCTCGTTCGCATGAAGGATTGCCTGGAAGATCCGCAGCGCCTCATTCTGGAAGTCTGAGGCGCGGCATGGCCGCAACGAAGCAGGCGGCCAGCCGGCCGCTTCGGGCGCGCGCTGCTGCCAAGGCGGCGCGTCCTGCCAGCAAAAGCAAGGCGACCAAGCCGCGCGAGGTCGCCTATTACAACCAGTCGACCGGTTTCACCTGCGGTCCGTCATCCCTGATGATGGCGATGAACGCGCTCGATCCGAAGGTGAAGATCGCCCGCCTGCTGGAGCTGCAGCTCTGGCGCGAGGCGACCACCATCTTCATGGGCGACGGCCATGGCGGCTGTGGCGCGCTCGGCCTGGCACTCGCCGCCAAGCGCCGCGGCTTCGCTGCCGAGGTCTGGATGAATCGCGGCGGTGTTTTCTTGACCGACCGCCTCGAGAAGAAGCCGGAAGGCAAGGACCGGGTCGCCGTGATGCGGCTCCTGCAGGAAGGCGATCTCGCAGAGGCGAAGCGCCAACGCATTCCGGTCAACCGCGGCAAAGCCGATATCGAGACCCTGCGCAAGGCGATGGCCAAGGGCGCCATCCCCATCGTGCTCGTCTCGACGACACTCTTCCATGGCAGCGACGGCCCCCATTGGGTGGTGGTCAGCGACATCACCGATGACGCGGTCAAGGTCAACGATCCGTGGATTTCCCGCGACAAGGGCCAGACGGCACGCCACCAGACCGGCCGTTCGGTGTCGCATCAGGACTTCATCCGTATGACCGCTTACGGTCCCAGACAAGAACGCGCCACCGTGCTGATCAAGCGCGGTTCGTGAGCGCATCGCATTTGCAGAAAGGAGCCGATCATGGCTGAAGAGAATTTCGATGTAGTGGTGATCGGCGGCGGTCCCGGTGGTTATGTCGCGGCGATCAAGGCGGCGCAGCTGGGTCTGAAGACGGCCTGCATCGAAAAGCGCGGTGCGCTCGGCGGCACCTGCCTCAATGTCGGCTGCATTCCCTCGAAAGCGCTGCTCACCTCCTCGCATAAATATGCCGAGGCGGCCCATAGCTTTGCCGAACACGGCATCAAGGTCGGCAAGCTCGATCTCGATCTCAAGGGCATGATGGCGCGCAAGACCAAGGTGGTCGGCGATCTCACCAAGGGCATCGAGTTCCTCTTCAAGAAGAACAAGGTCACTTATCTGAAGGGTGCCGGCAAGCTGCTCGGCGGCGGCAAGATCGCCGTCGATGGCGAGGACAAGCAGACCGTCACGGCGAAGAACATCATCATCGCCACCGGTTCCGATGTGACCCCGCTGCCGGGTGTCACCATCGATGAAAAGCAGATCGTCTCCTCGACCGGCGCTCTGTCGCTGGAGAAGGTACCGGAGCATCTCGTCGTCATCGGCGGCGGTGTCATCGGCCTCGAAATGGGCTCGGTCTGGCTTCGCCTCGGCGCCAAGGTGACGGTAGTCGAGTTCCTCGACCGCATCGTCCCCACCATGGATACCGAGATCGGCACGCAGTATCAGCGCATCCTCACCAAGCAGGGCATGACCTTCAAGCTCGGCACCAAGGTGACCGCCGCGAAGACCGCCAAGGGCAAGGTGACCCTGACGCTCGAGCCGGCCAAGGGCGGTGACAAGGAAGAACTGGTTGCTGACAGCGTGCTGGTGGCGATCGGTCGCAAGCCCTATACCGAAGGCCTCGGCCTCGATACCGCCGGCGTCGCCCTCGACGAGAAGGGCCGCATCAAGACCGGTCATCATTTCGAGACCAATGTGCCCGGCATCTATGCGATCGGCGATGTCATCGCCGGCCCGATGCTGGCCCATAAGGCGGAAGAGGAAGGCGTCGCCATCGCCGAGATCCTGGCCGGCCAGGCCGGTCACGTGAATTACGCGACGGTGCCGAATGTCGTCTATACTTGGCCGGAACTCGCCAGCGTCGGCAAGACCGAGGACGAGCTGAAGGCGGCGGGTGTCGCCTATAAGGTCGGCAAGTTCCCCTATCTCGCCAATTCGCGTGCCAAGTCGACCGGTGACACGGACGGTCTGGTCAAGCTGATCGCCGATGCCAAGACCGATCGCCTACTCGGCGCCCATATCCTCGGCCCCGATGCCGGCACCCAGATCCATGAATGCGTCATGGCGATGGAATTCGTCGGCTCGGCCGAAGACGTCGCCCGCGCCTTCCACGCCCATCCGACTTTCAACGAAGCGATCAAGGAAGCGGCCCTCGCCATCGCCAGCAAGCCGATCCATATGTGATCGATCGTCGGATCAACGAAGAGGGGCAGCCGAACGCGCGGCTGCCCTTTTTTGTTTCCGCTCATGCACAATGCCTCTAGCTTCTGGCGATGGAAGCAACGCAAAGCCTCAATCTTGCACTCCCTCTTGTCACCCTCGGACTTGATCCGAGGGTCCATGGTAAGGGTTCTCGCCCCCGCTAACATGGATGCCCGGATCAAGTCCGGGCATGACATGGTAAGGACCAAACCGCTGGCCCACACCTGGGGCTAGGCATTAAACGTGAAATCATGTCGCATCGCGTTACTGAGACTTGATACCTGCCGCAACGCGTGCCCGGCGGGGCGTGTTGCAGCCTGCGCCTCACCGCATGTAAGCTCTCATGCCAGAAGGTCAGGGGAGACCGGCCGCGATAAGGCCGATGACATGTCATGGCATATGGCACGCCACAAGATCAGCAGAGCCTGCAGGAGTTCGAGCGCGAACTCGACCAGTCGCATCATCCGCAGCTCAAGGCACTGTACCGCTACTGGCTGTTGAAGTGTGGCGATCGGTCGGCGCCATCGCGTGCCGATATCCTGCCGGAGGAAATCCGGCCGATCCTGCCCAATATCCTGCTGCTCGATATCGTCGGCGATGTGCCGCGTCTGAAGTACCGCCTGGTGGGGACCGAATTCGTTCAGATCTACGGCGCCGAGGTGACCGGCAAATTCGTCGACGAGATCGACTTCGACGGCATGACCGGTTTGATCATCGCCGATTACGTCAAGGTGGTGAAGGAATGTCGCCCCTCCTGGACGCGCTGGGACTTCGCCAAGGATGACGGCCGCTGGCTGACCTATGAGCGCGTTACCCTGCCGCTCTCCCAGGATGGCCAGCGCGTCAACATGCTGCTGGCCGGTGTCGGCGGCGGTGGGCTCGCGGCACGCTAAGAGGGTCCTTGGCTCTGTCGCGGTGCAAAGAAAAAGGCCGCCCGCGCATGCCTGGTTTTTTTGTTTTCTGTCTATCGGCCCCGGGCTTGGCCCGAGGGTCCGTCGCCAGAGGAGTTCCCGCCCTTCGGCAAAGATGCCCCCGCCCTAACCCTCCCCCGCGTCGGGGGAGGGAATGGGAGGGGGTATCAGGCTCGGGACCTGCTTACTCCGCCGCGATCGGCGGTTCGCCGACATGGGGCAGGCGCGAGCGGTATTCGAGATCGTCGAGCACCAGATGGTTGCGCATATAGCTGGTGCTGGCATCGCGCAGCGGCTGGTGGTCCCAACTGGTATGCTTGCCCTGCGACAGCGCCTGATAAACGAGGTGACGGCGGCGCTGGCTCGCCAGCACCTGATCATGCAGGGCCTGCACATCCCAGCGCTTGGCGGTCTCGGCGCGGAAGTCCTTGATCAACTGCTGATGCTGGACACTTTCCGCAAGATTGGTCTTCTCATAGGGATCGGCCTGGAGGTCGTAGAGCTGGTCCGGATCCGGCGTCGAGCAGACATATTTCCACTTGTCGCGACGGATCATCAGCAAGGGCGCGATGGCGCCTTCGCCGCAATATTCGCCGATCACTTCGTCATGCCCACCGGTGCGATTGAGATGCGGCAGCAGCGAGCGGCCGTCGATCCCGGCCGTCGGCGTGAAGGCGCCGCCGTCATTGGCAATCTCGGCCAAGGTCGGCAGCAGATCGATCGAGGAGACCGAAGCGCTGACCCGGCCGGCCTGGAACTTGCCCGGCGCCGAGATGATCAGCGGGATACGGCAGGCATCCTGGAACCAGCTCATCTTGTACCAGAGGCCGCGCTCACCCAGCATGTCGCCGTGATCGGCGGTGAAGACGATGATCGTGTTCTCGTCGAGGCCGGTCTCCTTCAGCGCCTGCAGCAGGATGCCGACCTGGTTGTCGATATAGGTGATGTTGGAGAAATAAGCATGCCGCGCGTTGCGGATATGCTCGTCCTTGATGTCGTAATTATCCATGTCGGAGACATGGCGCAGGCGCTTCGAATGCGGATCGAGCGCAACGTCACCCTGCTTCACAGTGGGGAGCGGAATATCATCCAGGCGATAGCGCGCCATCAGTTCCGGCTGCGCCGCATAGGGATCGTGCGGATGGGTCCAGGAGACGGCGAGGCAGAAGGGCCGCTCATCGGCGCTGCGGGCGACGTCGTAGATGTGCCGGCGCGCGGTATAGGTGACTTCATCATCGAAATCGAGCTGGTTCGAGCGCACGGCGGGACCGGCCTGGGTGACCGACATCATGTTGTGATACCAGCTCG
>DATMUQ010000080.1:0-2646 GCA_035563795.1 Terriglobales bacterium
CTCCGCCGCAATGATCGTCATGGGTATGCGTGATCAGGATATGGCTGACCTGCTCGCCCGCCAGACAAGCCGCCAGGGCCCGGCGGTGCTCCGCGAGGTCCGGCCCGGGATCGATCACCGCTACCGTGCCACGGCCGATAATATAGGTGCCGGTACCATGAAAGGTGAAAGGCGAAGGGTTGCGGGCGATGACCCGGCGGATCATTGGTGAGAGCTGATCGACGCGGCCATAGGCGAAATCGAGATCGCGACGAAAGGGGATATCGGCCATGACGTGACGCTGTTCGTGACAGACATTGCTAGCTGGGCTTTGGTAGCCGGGCAGCGGCATCGCTGGCAACTGAAATTGCGCCAGGGCTCCGCACGATCATTGCCGGCACTCCGGCGCTCCATCCGGGGCGCTGCAAGAAAGGACGCGATCAGGACCGCGTGGAGCGACGGCGCTGATCGCGTCTAGGGCAACGCTCGCTGAAGCCACGATCGCGGCTCCGAAGGAACGCTCACGAAGGGAACCACGGCGTCAGTCTGGGAAGGGTCCTGCCGCCCTGATTCGCTTCCAAACCCAAGATGCCGGCCGGTCATTACGTCGCGATTACCGGGGCGGCGCAAAGCGTTACGGGTGTAGCGCCCGCTTCTTCCCCGGCTTTCTCCGGCGCTGACAATGCTCCTATCCTGCTATCGGCATCGATGAAGGCGACGCCTTCAGGGGGGCGAGGGATCAAGAAGAGATCTGGCTCAGGAAGAATAGAGCTGCGGCGATGATCTATTGGCCTGCAGGCAGCGTTTGACCGCACTCGCCAATTCAACGGAAATCATCGGTCGGCGCACTACCTCACAGATTCCCGCCGTCAGCAGCAGCTTGGTATCGACTGTCTGGATCGAGACGGTGGTCAGCAGGATGGGCAAAGTGGGGACGATCTTGTGTGCCTTGCGCGCCATATCGAGCGCCGTCGATACGGTGGCGAACTGCCCCAGGATCAGGCAATCGAAACGGGCCGGCGTGTCGCGGCAGGCAGTCAGCAGTTCCGTCTCGCTGGTGACGCCGACCGGCTCATAGCCGAGCGCTGCCAGCATTTCCTCATCCGCCAGCACCTGGGCGCGGTCATCTCCCACCAAGAGAATGGTCTCGCCGTTGCCGATCGGCAGGAAGGGTAAGCGAAGCTGCGGCATCATTTCGCCGCCGACACAGGGCAGCCAGGCCTCGAAGCGGCTGCCGGTGCCCGGCGCGCTCATGACATTCATGGCGCCGCCATGCTGCCGCACGATCTCGCGGACGGTTGCCAGGCCGAGGCCATTGCCGGTGGCCTTGGTGGTGAAGAAGGGCTCGAACAAGCGCGCGAGGGTTGCTGCTGAGATGCCGCATCCTTTATCGCTCACGCTGACGCTGACATAGCGACCCTTGGTCAACTCGCCATGGCTCAGTGACTGGGCCCAGGGGATGTCGTGCAATTCCACGTCGATGGCAACGTTTCCCTTGTTGTCCATGGCCTGCGCCGCATTGTTGCAGAGATTGAGAATGACCTGTTGGAGCTGGGTCGGTTCGCCGAGGACGGCGACCTGATCGGGCACCTTTCCGAGGGTGAGGTCAACTGTCCGCGGCAAGGAAGCCTCGAGCAGCGACACAGTCTCATTCAGCAGCTTATCGATGGAGATGGGGCGGCGATGGCCGTCGCGGTGGCGGCCGAAAGCGAGAATCTGATCGACCAGATCGCGCGCCCGCTCACCGGCGCGGCGAATCTCCTCGACGCAGCCGGAGACTTGGTCCGGGATGGCAATTCTCGCCTCGGCGATTTCCGTATAGCCCAGGATCGCCCCGACGATGTTATTGAAGTTATGCGCGATGCCGCTGGCAAAAGAGCCCACGGTCTCCATGCGGCGGGCCTGCTCCAGCCTGGCTTCGAGGCGTGCTCGTTCCTGCTCGAGAGAGGCGCGGTCGACCGCGTGCGAGATGGCGTCGAGCGCCATGCGCAGCAGACCAAGCTCTTCCGACCGCGAGGTGGCGGCGAAAGGCCGGGTCAGTTGCGGCACCAGGCAGTCAAAGCCCAGCAGGCTGTGGATGTCACCTTCGGTGATGCGGGCGACGCAGATCCAACTGGTCAGGCCGGCCTCTTCCAATCTCTCCCGCGCCGGGCTCGCCGGCAGTGCCGATATGGCGCCGATCTGGATGACACCATCCAGGGAAATGTCGAATTCAGCCGATAGATTGAGCGTATCGATCGGCCAATGGTCGGGAAACGGCGCACCTTCGCGGCACCAGACATAGGAGCGCGGATATCTGCCGGAAATGACGAAATAGGCCCGGTCGACATTCATGAAGGCCGCGAGTTGCGCCAGCGCTGCCTCGATATGATCGTCGATCTCATGCGGTTCGCAGTCGATGAAACCGGTGGAGATGCCGGCGATCAGATGTTCGAGCTCGGCATGGCGTTGCAGGGCGCGGGCGCGGCTGCGCAGACGGACGCCGAGATGCAGCAGGATCACGAGCAGTAGGATCGATGTCAGATAGAGCATCAGCCTGTACTCCCGGGCAACGCGACGGGCTTCATCGTGACGGGCAATGATGTTGTTGCGCAGGATGTCCTCTTCGGGCCGGCTCGGCACCGCAAACAACTCTCTGACGATGGCATCCGTCGCCGGCAGGAGGTC
>DATMUQ010000081.1:0-3305 GCA_035563795.1 Terriglobales bacterium
ATACATGTCCTTCACGCCGTATTCGCCGTTGAGGTAGGCGGCGCAGGGCAGCACGCGCTTCTTGTCCTTCAGATAGGCTTCCGCCATCTGAATCGCGGCTGCCGCCGGGGCATAAAACGCTGAACCGGTCTTCAGCAGGCCGACGATCTCCGCACCGCCATCACGGGTGCGCTGTACGATCTGATCGAGCTTCTCCTTGGTGGTCCAACCCATCTTCACCAGGTCCGGCAAGGGAATGCCGGCCACGGTGGAATAGCGCGTCAACGGCACCATGGTGTCGCCATGGCCGCCGAGCACGAAAGCGGTGACGTCCTCGACCGAGACCTTGAATTCCTCGGACAGGAAATAGCGGAAGCGGGCCGAGTCAAGCACGCCCGCCATGCCGACGACGCGGTTATGCGGCAGGCCGGAGGCCTCTTGCATCACATAGACCATGACGTCGAGCGGGTTGGTGATGACGATGACGAAGGCCTTCGGGCAATTCTTCTTGATCGCCTTGCCGACGGTATCGATCACCTTGGCATTGGTCGCGATCAGGTCATCGCGGCTCATGCCCGGCTTGCGCGGAATGCCGGCGGTGACGATGACAACATCGGCGCCCTTCAGACCGCTGTAATTATTGGTACCCACATAAGCTGCATTGAAGCCTTCGATCGGCGAAGCTTCAGCAATATCGAGGCCCTTCCCTTGCGGGACACCTTCGACGACGTCGAACATCACGACGTCGCCCAATTCCTTGAGACCTGCCAGTAGCGCCAGCGTGCCGCCGATCTGACCGGCGCCCACTAAGGCAATTTTCTTGCGTGCCATTTATCCACCCCGGATCCGGTTACGCATTGCCAACGCATGATTTGGCAACGCACATTTCCCCATTGCACACAACACTAGCTGTTGTGTTAATACTATCATTTTCCCTCAAGAGCAAGTGGTTACTCTCGGACGCTTCCTCGGGTACTGTTTTTGCCGTTCCTGCGTCACGTCAAATGCGGTCGATCGAGGTAATCGACCGACTGCATTTCGTTCAACCGTGACACGGTCCGTTGAAACTCAAAGGCGCCATCGCCCTGCGGATAAAGCCGTTCCGGCGTATCGGCAGCAGCGATCACAACCTTGACCTTGTGCTCGTAAAGCTCATCCACCAGCACCATGAAACGCCGCGCCTGATCGCGCAGGTCTTCCGACAAACGCGGCACCTGGTCGATCAGCACGGCATCGAAATGGGTGGCAATGCAAAGATAGTCCGCCGCCCCCAGGGGCTTGGCGCAGAGCTCTTCGAAATCGAACCAGGCGACCGAACCGGCCTGGCGCAGCACCTCGACCCGGCGCTGCTGCACCGTCAGGATGCGCGGCGTCGGCTTGGCGCCACCAGTCAGCTCGGCGAAAGCTGCGTGCATCTCCCGCGCCGCCCGCTCGCCCAGCGGATAGTGATAGACCGTCATGTCCTTGAGGCGCTGCATGCGGTAATCCCGCCCGCCTTCCAGCTCCAGCACGTCCAGCTTCTGCTTCAGGAGCGCGATGAAGGGCAGGAAGCGGTCGCGCTGCAGACCATCCTTGTAGAGATCGTCCGGCGCCCAATTTGAGGTCGCCACCACCACGACGCCGCGCTCGAACAGCGCCTCGAACAACCGGCCGAGGATCATCGCATCGGCGATATTGGTGACGTGGAATTCGTCGAAGCACAGGAGCGTCGTCTCGCCGGCGATCTTGTCGGCCAAAGCCGGCAGGAGATCGACTTGCTTCGGTTTCTCCTGGCGCCATTCATGCAAGGTCGCATGGACCCCCAGCATGAATTCATGGAAATGCACGCGCCGCTTCTTCGCAACCGGCGCGGTGGCGTAGAAGAGATCCATCAGCATCGACTTGCCGCGACCGACGCCACCGAAGATGTAAAGGCCTTGCGGCGCGTCTTCATCGCGACGACGCGCAAGACCGAGACGCTCGCGCCAGTTCGCCACCCAACCTGCATCGGGCGCTTCCGGCTGATATTCCTTCAGCGCGTTGTGCAGCGATTGCAGTTTCTCGGCGGCGAGGAGCTGAGCAGCATCATGCTGCAACTGACCATCACGCTGGCGCGCGCGAAAGGCAGCCAGCGGTCCATCTTCCGTCATGGAGGAGACCAACGCATCAAACACGTGAAAGGTGGCGACTCGGTCAATATGCATGTTGCAGATATGACACCACATTTTTCGTCATTTCGCCATGGCGAAATGTTTCGCTTGCCTTTTGCATCATTCTTTTTTCTGCCCGCATGAGTCTTTGATGCAACAGAAACGATCGATTCGGGATCGTCGAATGGCATCGAACACCCTCTTCACTGCCTTCAGCGCATCGCGCCGCACACCAAGACAACACGCATCGCATCCACGATGACTCTCCGTCGGCACGCTGCTGATGCTCGCGATCGCGTGAGCGGCATCGACAAAAACAAACCGCGACGATCGGCGTGATCGTCGCGGCTGGAAGTAAAGAAATGATTGAGAGGTTCACCGCATCGCGCTGTGAACCTGATCAGAATTGCAGCGGCTTGCCGTTCACAGTCAGCTCGCCCGATTGCGGCACATCGATCTTGAACTTGTCGACCGCCTTGCCGTCGGTGCCCTGCTGACGATCGGCATAGGTCAACAAGGCCTGTGCCATCGCCGCATATTGCGCCGCTTCCGGATCCTGCTCGGACTGCTTCTGCGCCAGTGCGATCACTTGATCGAGACCGGTGATCGCCACATTGAGCGAGCCCACCGCACCATGCGTCGCCGTCGCCTGGATCGAGAAGTCGCCGGTGGCATCGAGATTGGTGGCCTGCGAGGTCAGATGCGACGGCTCGATCTTCAGCGAGACGCCATCCTGCTGCAGCAATTGCTGCAACTGCGCCATGATCACCGCGCTCTGCACTTCCATATTGGCCTGATCCGGATGCGCCAGGAACGGTGCCAGGTTGGCACAAAGCGATGCCAGGTCCTTGCTCGGCACATTGTTGAGCGAGATCACCAGGGCGCCATTGGCCGGCAACAAGGCCTGCACCAGTTCATTCTGCGCCGCCGGTCCATGAACCGCCAAAGCGTCGTGATCGATGCTGAACTTGAGCGAGACCTTCTGCTGGTCGAAGCCGCTGGCCGAGAAAGTGATACCGGCCTTGCCAAGATCGAAGGACTCATTCGGATCGGCCGCCTGATAGCTGATGCCGGCGACATGGAAGTCCGAGTTGACGCCGGAGAACAGCGTCGGCAGCGCATTGGCGAAGTCCTTGAACGCCGCCTCGGTGGCATCGGCGGTCGGATTCGCCGGCGTGCTGCCATCGCTGCCAGCCG
>DATMUQ010000082.1:0-3200 GCA_035563795.1 Terriglobales bacterium
CCAGCCACACGGCTACCACATAGAACAGAACGGAATAAGCCTGCGCGAAAGCCGCGCGTTCAACCGGATCGAGATGGGCGCGCATCAGATCCGTCAGATCGCCCGCGCCGGCATCCTTGGCGAGCGCATGCGCAGCCAGCCCCAGGATCAGATTTGAGGCCGCGGCTGTGGCGATGGCGCCGCCAAGCGCGCGGGCAAAGCTGATCGATCCGCTGACCGCACCAAGATCGCGCCGCTGCACCGCATTCTGCGCCGCGACATTGGCGATGGGAAAGATCGGTCCCATGCCGAAGCCGATCAGGGTCAGCAGCAGCAGCAAGACAGGCTTGTCGATGCCGGGGGCGAGCAGGCCGAGAATGAGCAGGCAGACAACAGCCAGCGGCATGCCGAGCAAAGGCGGCATCTTGTATTTACCGGTACGGCTGATATAGCGCCCAGACAAGGCAGCCCCCACGGTGGAGGACAGCATCAGCGGGATGATCATGCGTCCGACTTCATCGGGGCTGGCGCCGAGGACGAGCTGCAGATAGGTGGGCACCATGATGGACAAAGCAAGATAACCGCCGAACACCATGAAGATCGCCATCAGGACCGGGGCCACCACGGGATCGTGGAAGAAATGCAACGGGATGATCGGTTCATGATGATTGCGCTGGCGCAGGTAGAAAACCACCGCGGCAATGACACTGATGCAAATGGCGCCGATCACATCCATCGACAGCCACGGCACCACCGAACCGCCGCTCGAAATGGCCAGCAGGAAGGCGGTGCTGCTGACGAAGAAGACACCGATGCTGATATAATCGATTTCATGCGCCGTCTTGCGACCGACCAGACGCTTCAGGATCGGATCGGCGATGATCAGGGCGATGATTCCGATCGGCAGATTGATCCAGAAAATCCAGTGCCAGGTTGCGTATTGCGTCAGCTCGCCGCCGAGGACCGGCCCCAGCAAAGCGGAACAGGCCCAGACGCCGGCAAAATAGGCACCGTATTTTCCGCGTTCACGCGGGGCCACCACATCTGCCACTGCCGTCTGGGCGATGGTGATCAGGCCGCCGCCACCGAAGCCTTGCAGCGCGCGGGACAGGATCAGCATCACCATCGACCCCGACAGGGCGCAGAGCACGGAGCCAAGCAGAAAGACGATGATACAGATCCGCATGATCGGCCGGCGACCATGGAGATCGCTCATCTTGCCGAGAATGGGCGTCGCGGCCGTTGAGGTCAGCAGATAGGCGGTGACAACCCAGGACATGAGATGGACGTCGCCGAGATCGCCGCTGATCGAGGGCAAGGCGGTGGCGACGATGGTTTGGTCGAGGGCTGCGAGGAACAGCGAGATCATGGCGCCAAGCACGACCATGCGCGTCTCGCGGGGACTTAAAAGCAAAGTCTCGGTGGTCATAAGGGACCTTTTATGAGGCAATCGAGTATGGGGTCGGCCGGAGTGAACCGCCCGATGCCGGTTGCGGCCAATAGAACCGCGCGGCGCTGATGCAGAATACTGGTGCAAGAATGCTGCCCCATTGGTAAGGGCTGCGTCGCGGCCCTGTCAATCGGCAGAGAATGCAGGGCAGAACCGCCTTTGGCAGAGCCGCACCTTCGGCTCAATCGCGGGCGCGATATTTCAATCATCTGACATGCGGGCTGATCGCTCTTCCTCCGCCGCAGCTTCGCGGGCGATGAAATCGCAGAACGTGGCGATCTTCGGCAGCTCGGCCATGGTCGCAAGGCAGACCAGGTAATAGCCCCAGCCTTCGCCCATGGTGAGGTCGAAGACCGGGACGAGTGTGCCCTGCTGCAATTCGGTTTCGACCAGGTTACGGATGGCGAGGCTGACGCCCTGGCCGTTCATGGTCGTGGCGAACAGGACATGCTCGTCATCAAAGACGGTGCCGGTCTGGGCATAGGCAGGGTCGAGCCCGGCCATGGTCAGCCAGTCGATCCATTCCTGTCTGCCCTCGTCATGCAGCAGGGTGGCCTTGAAGATATCGGCGCGCTGTTTCAGCCCCAGCCGCGCGACGTAATCAGGTGTTGCCACGGGGACCAGCTCTGGCCGGGCGATCCTTTGCGCATAAAGGCCCGGCCAGTTGCCGCGCCCGGTGCGCAAGGCTACGTCGATGCCATCGGCGGCGAGATCCAGCACCGCATTGGTGTGCCGCACCACGACGTCGATATCCGGGTGCTGGAGAGCGAAGCGCGCGAGCCGCGGTGCCAGCCAGCGGGCGCCGAAAAACGCCGTGGTGGTGACGGTGAGCAGCGCCTTCGACCGGCGCAGATCGGCGATCGCTCCTTCCAATGTGGCGAAGGCGGCGGTCGCTGCCGGCAGCAGACGCTGACCCGCCGGCGTCAGATCGAGGCGCCGGGTCGAGCGGGTGAAGAGCGGCTGGCCGAGTTGCTCCTCCAGGCTGCGGATCTGATGGCTGACCGCCGCCTGGGTCACATGCAGCTCTTCGGCGGCGCGGGTGAAACTCAGCAGCCGTCCGGCCGCTTCGAAGACCCGCAATGCCGGGAGTGACGGGAGACGGTCTGGCATAACACGCCTATATATGAATATTTCTTGTTAATTGATCGATTTCAGATAGATCATCTCGTTTGTCGAGTATGGCCAATATAACCAAAATCTCCCTATCAGGTGCGAAAATTCGCACCAGGAGAGGATAGAGGAGTAACGGCCATGCATGAGAATTTCTTGAGTTATATCATGATCGGCCTGAGCCGCGGCCTGTTTCCGTCGACGGCACGATCATCCTGCCAGTTTGATGAGGAGGCCTATCTGCGGCGGGAAGCAGCGATCCTGCGGCAGGAAAAGCGGGCGGCGGCCGAGCGGCAGCGGCAGTCAGAATCAGCGGAGCCAGAGCCAGCAGCGCAGCGGATCGTCCGCCCCCCAGCTGCACCCGAAACCGACATCGCGGAACCGGCGAGCCGGCGACCGGCCGCCTTCTGGCGCCGTGGTGTGAAAGTCAGTGATTCCTGCACAGGGCTCGCCGGCAGCGAACCCTGCCGCGCCGCCTAATCCTGTTCCTCGTCCCGAGGCTTGACGGCCGGGCCGGTGACGATCGGCGTGGCGGCAGTATCCTCGTCCGGCCGATAGCCGCATTGCTGGAGCGCCGCCAGCATATGGGCTGGCGGCCTGGCGGTGGCACCGATCGGTTCGCGCTTCGGATAGAGCGGTAAGGCGATGCTGCGGGCCAGCA
>DATMUQ010000083.1:0-9536 GCA_035563795.1 Terriglobales bacterium
TTCTTATCGAAGTGTTTGGGGTCGCTGCTGTGGTGAATCATGTGATAGGCCGGGCTTGTCAGCCAGCGTCGCAGCGGCTTGGGGAACAAGATCCAGATGTGCGAATGATAGAAGTGATAAAGCCAAATCGTGTAATAGGCGGCAATGAACGAATGAACGATGACAACGTCAATTGCGGATGACGGCAATTTATAAAGATAGGTGTAGATGCCAATTGGAATAGAGACGATGGCGCCCATCACCGTTGTCCGGAATATCCGCGAAAGCGGATGCTCACGAAAGACGGTCGCCGCCGTCAGCACTTCTGCGGAGTGATGCGTTTTGTGAAATTCCCAGAGAAGCGGAATCTTGTGTTCACAGTAGTGCTCGACAAAATTCCCGATGTCGCTAAACGCCAGAATGGCAGCCGATAGCACGAACAATGCGAGGGGCCCCGCGGGTTCTGCGGAGCTTTCGCCAAAGACGCTGATGAGTGAATTCCGGATCATAAATGCGAAGGCAGATCCAAAGCCGACATACGTAAAAAATAGCAGCCCATTGATAAGGCCGACGATGAGGTCCTGTTTCGTCGATCGGTGAAGAAATATGGCGGCAGGGAAGAGCCTTTTCAGAGCGCCCCTAGGGTCCCGGCGGCGCAAGATGACAAAGGCGATGATGATCGTGACCACAAGATAGGGCAGAAACAGCCGATCGTTCGGATCGACTATCCCCAGGCGTTTCACGATCTCTATAAGTAGCTGATCCACTGCGCTCGTGGCCTAATCTACTGCTCAACCAAAATGATAGCGGAAGAACGCTGAAAGCAAGGTTAATTTTCCCTTGGTATCCTGACGCCGTTGATGAGGGGATTGCTCATCAGGCGAAGGCCAGAAGATCTGCGCCTTGAGGCGGCCTCACGCGCTTGCAGATTCGAGGACGCTCACCGGCCTGATCTCAGCCGGACAGACGATCCGGCTGAGACGTATCTCCAGGACGCGCCCTTATGACCGGCAGAACTGGACGGGTTTCTGATTTCAGCCGATCCGAAACGGCGGCGTGAGCAGCACCTGCAGCGGCTTCCGGCTGCGGCCCAATACCGTTTTTTCCGGGCGGGCGAGGGGCTCGTCGCGCCTTTCGGCATAATTCCGTTCGAAGCATTCCTCGCATTCGCCGGGTGTATTCCGCCGTTTCACTTCATCGCTCGGAATCCATTGAAACGTTAAGACCCGAAAGGTGTCGAGCAGGTTGTCGAGAAACAGGTTCATGGTATGCCTCCATCGTTTGCATGGAGGTATTGAAGCCGGGTGCCGCAATTCTGCCGTGAGCCGGCCGTCGGAGAGAATTGTCGGGGGCGTGAGAAAACCGTAAAATCGTCGCAACCGGACCGGGTGGGGCCGATGAGGGGAACGGGTGAAACGCCACATATCGTGCGTCTTCGCGTGCTCGGCGGTTTCGAACTGCGCCTGAGTGATGGACCGCCTGTGCCGGGACTGGGACGCAAAGCCCGCGGCTTGCTGGCCTGTCTTGCCCTCGAGCCCGGCAAAGCCTGGCCCCGGGAACGGCTCATGGCGCTGCTCTGGGGTGACCGCGGTGAAGACCAGGCACGGGCAAGCCTACGGCAGACCTTGGCGGATATTCGCCGGGTGATCGGGCCGGAGATCGTGCGTACCGGTGACGACACCATCAGCCTCGCGCCAGAATCCCTGGCCGTTGATGCCCTCGATTTCGACCGGTCGGCGACTGCCGGGCGCTGGCAGGAGGCAGCTGCACTCTATCAGGGCCCGCTGCTCGAAGGTCACGGTCTCGATGGCGGTTTCGAGGATTGGCTCAGGGACGAGCGCAATCGCCTGCAAGAACGGGCTGTGGAGGTTCTGGAGCGTGTTGTCGGGTCCCAGAGCGGTGAGGCGGCGGTTCTGCCGGCACAACGTCTGCTGGCCCTGGATCCCACACGTGAGCAGACACATCGCCTCCTGATGCGGCTCTACGCCGGAATTGGCGACCGGGGCAAGGCGCTGCGCCAATACCAGCTCTGCCGTGAAATCTTGGAGCGCGAGCTGCAGGCAAAGCCGGATGCGGGAACAGAACGGCTGTATCGCGAGATCAAGGACGCGGACATGCCAGCGCCTGCTTCCGCGGCTGACGCCAAGCGGGAGATGCCATCCGAGGTGAAAGCGGCCATCGTCGTAATGATCTTTGCCAATATGAGCGGCGACCCGGCCCAGGATTATTTCAGCAGCGGGATCACCGAGGATATCGTCACGGAACTCGCACGCTTCCGTTTTCTGTCGGTTGTTGCGGGCGCCACGAAAGCTGCTGATCCGCGGGCTGAAGGGGCGCGCCTGGGGGCCAGATACGTGGTGGACGGGCAGGTGCGACGGGCCGGTGACCATGTCAGGGTCACAGTCCATCTCATCGATCTGGCAAGTGGCAATCATGTCTGGGCGGAGCGGTTTGACCGGGCTTTCGACGACATCTTCGCAGTGCAGGATGAAATCGCGCAGCGCATCGTCGAAAACGTGGTGCCGCGGGTCGAGGCAGACGGCATCGAGATTGCGCGGCGAAAACCGCCGGGAGACATGCGCGCTTATGACTACTATCTGCGCGCCAAGGCGCTTTTCCAGTGGCCGCGCGATGTCGATGATTTGCGCAAAGGACGTGATTGCAGCGACCGCGCCATCACCCTCGATCCAGAATATGCCCGGGCCCATGCGCAGAAGGCCTTCAGCTACATCATCGGCTTCTACTTGATGGAGTCACATGATGCAGAAGCTTGGAGCAGGCAGGCGGTGGCTTGTGCCGAGACAGCGGTCCAACTCGATCCGATGGATGGGTTCTGTCACTGGGCGCTGGGTGAAGCATCTTTCCTTGCGGGCGCGCTGGAGCGGGCACGCGATCACATGGCACTGGCACTCAAGCTCAACCCGAACGACACCGATGTTCATGTGGTTTCCGGCTTTATCCGGGCTTTTACCGGCGATGGTGAGGCCGGCCTAACGCAAATCGATCTGGCGATAGATCGCAATCCGACGCATCCATCGTGGTATCATTGGGTACGCGCAAATATCCTCTATATCCTGGGAAGGTTCGAGGAGGCATTGCGCGATTTCAATCTGCACAGCCCGATCAATTCCAGCATGCGCGTGACGCGTGCAGCCGTTTTGGTGGAGCTCGGCCGGATGGAAGAGGCGCGCACGGAAATCAAAGCGCTTCTGGCGGTCCAGCCGGGCGCGTCGATCGCGGTCGTCAGCAAGAGCCACGGCTCTGTCCCCGATCTCGATCATTACCTTGCCTGCCTGCGTCTGGCAGGCCTGCCGGAGCGATGACGCATTCCACTGTCAGTGTGACGGCCTAAGCCGACTAAGCGAAGTGAACTTCGGTCCTGGTCGGAGCTGCAAAAAACGAGTCAGCAGCGCGGATATTCCCTTCCATCCGCGATTGTCACGCTGAAGATTTTTTGAAGGGATGACCACCGCACCTTTTGCCCATCTCGACGCTTTCTCTGCAAATGGAGAACGGGCATGGTCGAACAGCAAGTGACGCGGCTATCTCCTGCAGAAGCGCTGCAGCGATGGGGATCAGCCCTGATGATGAAAATGCCGGATGGCACGACGGCTTATGCCTCGTTCGACGACGGGGATGCGGGCCGCTTTTGGTACCCCGTGCTGGATGAGGATCAGAAACTCATCAGTTACGTCCTGATGGCGTATCCGCCGTCAGGCTCGAAGCTCTGATCGGCGCCAGCAAGCGCTATTTGCAGTTGCTGTCGCCTTTCGCCCAGCGTTCTGCATCCGGCCCGAGATGCTGCAGATCGGCACGGGCGGTCCAGACCGTCACATGGGCGGTGAGTTCCTCTTTCGGCACGACCAGGATGTCGCCGAAATAGCGGTTGCCGAAATTGGTCTGCGAGAGGGTGACTTCGCCCCGGTTCTTGTCCAGGCGAAGATCGCCATTGGTATACCAGGAGGTCGCCCAGGTATCGCTCAGATAGCAGCTGAGAACCGCGTAATTGATCCGGGAATAGGTCGCCCCATAGCTCATAGGGGCATCGAATTCATATTTCGCGGTCGGGGTGCTCTGGAGCTCCTGGAGCGATCCGGCGCCACAGCCGGAGAGGAGTGCCATCACACAGAGTGCGCAGATCACCTTGATCATTCGAGCCCTCGCAGCTGGTAGAACCCACAGGTAGATCGCCTATAGGATATGAACTTCCAGCGGCGCTCGCCAGCGCTTAAGTGAGGGAATACTCACATTTGTATCTGCCCCGGCCGGGCCTGCCACCGTCCAACTGGAAGCCCTTATATATAGGAGGATTCTTGGGGGGCGGCATGCGCCTTGCTAAATATGGTCCCAGACCATGTCAGGCGCCTCAATAACAACCCTGCCGCAGGTGGGTAACTGACGGCAGGGTTGTCATTCGCGTGAAACGTCGAGAGAAACACGCCTGTTCAGCTTCGGGCAATTCGCTGTCGGCGTGCTGACCGGAAAGCTCAGGTCGGAAAGCTCAGGCCGGGAACGGGACCATTTCATTGCCGACTTCGTCCCACAGCACATAGCGAGGGGCGTTCACGGCATCGCGCATGGTGAGGGTGCGCACTTCGACGCCCCGTTCCAGCAGCGTTTCGTGACAGGCTTCAAGCTTGTAATTGGGCACGCGCGGCAGCAGGTGATGCACGTGATGGAAGCCGATATTCCCGGTGAACCATTGCAGTATGCGGGGCAACTTGAAATAGGAGGTGCCATGCAGCGCCGCACGGGTTGAGGACCATTCATCCTGCGGCAGCCACTTGACCCCCTCAAAGCGGTGCTGCACGGCGAACATCCAGATGCCGGCGATCGAGGCGAGGATGATGACCGGCAGATGCACGCTGGCAACCATCTGCCAGCCGAAAACGACGATGAGAGCGGCAAACAGCAGGACCTGCACCAGATTGGTGATATAGACGCTGCGTCGTTCTTGCCACCAGGCCCGCGGTGTATCGAAAGGCGTGCGGTAGACCAGCAGGAAGACGAAAGGCGGAATCAGAAACTGCGTGACGATGGGATGCTGCCCGAGGCGATACAGCCATTTGTCACGCGCCGACATCTCCTGATACTCTTTCAGCGTGATGCACTTGGTGTAGATATCGATGCCGTCGTGGCGCTGGTCCAGGTTGTTCCAGGCAGCATGATGCGCCGCGTGATGCCGCCGCCAATTGGCGAAAGGCGTCAGTGTCACAATACTGCAAAGGCGGCCGGCGAGTTCATTGGCGCGCTGGGAGCGGAAATAGGCGCCATGGCCGCAATCATGCTGGATGACGAAGAGACGGACCACCAGCCCGGCGGCCGGCAACACCAGAGCAAGGCTGAGCCAGATGGAGATTGGCAGACTGGCATAGATCAGCGCGATGACTGCGACATACGCCAGTAAGGTTGATGAAAGTTGTATTAAGCTCTGCGTAAAGGATGACTTCTGAAAATCTTCCAGGCCAGCGACAATCGCTTCCCGTTCCGCACGCAAAGTTGCGCGACCGGACTGACTACTCGACTTGTCTGGCATATTGTCCCTCGTGACGTCCCGTGCCAGGACGATAACGAATATGCCGCGATGAGCAAGCGCTTATTCGGTTTTTGTCAGTATTCTCAGTCTTTTGTCAGTATTCGCCGGCTTTTGTCGGCATCATCGTCGCAGCACCGGTACCGGGACGGCTTTGCACAGCAGATGCACTCAATGAAATAGCCCGATTCCCCCAATTGTATCGCAACATTTCTCGGCGTCATTTCGCGACTAGAGCGCTCTCACTGTCTGCAGGAAAGTCGCCACTTCCTGCTTCAGCCGTTCGCCATTGCGTGCGAGTTCGCCGGCCGCGGTGAGGACCTGCGCCGAGCCGGCGCTGGTCTGCTGCGACGCCTGATTGACGCCGGAGATATTGGCGGCAACTTCGGCAGTACCTGCCGCGGCCTGCTGCACGCTGCGCGATATCTCCTGCGTTGCGGCGCCTTGTTCTTCGACCGCTGAAGCGATTGTGGTCGCGATCTCGTTCACGCGGCCGATTGTCTGGGTAATGCTCTGAATGGCTGTCGCAGAGGACTCAGTCGAATCCTGAATCGCACGGATCTGTCCGGCAATCTCTTCGGTGGCGCGTGCAGTTTGCGAGGCGAGATTCTTCACTTCCGAAGCAACGACCGCGAAGCCTTTGCCGGCGTCGCCGGCCCGCGCCGCTTCGATCGTCGCATTCAACGCGAGGAGATTGGTCTGGCTGGCGATTTCATTGATGAGTGTGACGACGGTGCCGATACGTTGCGCGGCATCGGCAAGATCCTTCACGCGGGCATTGGTTTCTGTCGCTTCGCTGACAGCCTGGCCGACGATGCGGCTGGATTCCGTTACCTGATTGCCGATCTCGCGGATGGAGGCCGACAGTTCCTCGGTTGCCGAGGCGACAGTCTGGACATCATTGGTCATCTGCCCGGAGACGTTCGAGACGGCGTTGGATTGCCGGGTCGTCTGTTCGGCCGTTGCCGAAAGCGATTGCGCCGTCGCCTGCAGCTCATGGGCCGCCGAACCGACGATGCCGACGACATCGCTGATGACCCGGTCGAAATTGCTGACGGCGGATTCCATCTTCCTGCCGCGCTCGATTTGCCTGTCCTGCTCGACCTTCTGCTGCGCCCGCATGTTCTCCGCTTCGATCAGATTTTCTTTGAAGACCTGGGCAGTCCTGGCGATCTCGCCGACTTCGTCGCCGCGCTCCGTGCCATCAACCCGGGTGTCGAGCTTGCCTTCGGACAGGCCCTTGAGACAGGCGACAACTCGGAAGATCGGGCGATTGATCTGTGCCCGGACGAGAAGGATCGCGCAGATGCCGATGAAGATGGTGCTGCCGATGATGAGGCCGAGGGTGAGATAGATCGTGCTGGTGGTTTCGCTGTTCGCCAGGCTCGACTGATCGTCGAGATATTTCTGTTGCGCCTTGATCGCGGCGGCGACGACATCGGTGATCGTGTCATTTGCCTTCATGAAATCGCCCGATGCGGCTATGGCACCTTTGCTGTCATTGGCCTGTGCGGCACTGAAGATCGGCTTCGAGGTGTCGGCCATCGCCTGGGTCAGGTCGCGCAGCTTTTGCAACGTGTCCCGGCTTTGCGGATAGAGCTGCAGGCCCTTGTCGAGACCGCCGAGAATATCCGCCGAGATGGTGTTGAAATCGGTGACAAGATCCTGCTTGGTCTTGGCGTCGGTAACCGAGATCGCTTGCCAGACATCGAGCGCCATGGCGTTGGTGATGCTGTCGTCGCGTTCCATCAATGTCAGAACCGGAACGTCATTGCCCAGCAGATTTCCGTAGGTACTGCCGATGGCATTCATCTTGTAACCGGAGAAGCCACCGCCGACGAGCGCCGCCAAGGCAAGCGCGCCGAGGACCAACAGGACTTTCACAAGGATTTTCATATTGGCGAAATTCACAACACGGCCCTCCCGGCATAGGACGTTGCGATCGAAACCAGGGCCGATTTTGCTACAAGCAGTTTAAAATTTGCATAAAGTCGGGATTAGATGAGATAGCCAATGGCCGGTTTTACCTGGCCGCCTTGCGATTCCTAGCCCGGGGCATTCGTTCCTGCAGGACGCGTCCTCGCGCTGCTTCGGGCGACAGGGCCGGTATCGGACAGCGATCAAAAACCTCGGGCAATGTTGACCGGATGATCAGAGTTCCGGGTTTATCCCTGGGCGAGCGTGGTCGCCTGGCTGATCGCCGGGCATTGCAACTGGTGATACCAGCAGCCGGCATGCCAGGCGAAGGCCGAGAGGGCGAGAAAGCAGAAGGCGAGGAAAGCTGGCCGTCGAATGCGCGCGCTGCCGACCAGAAAAATCGTCAGCAGAACTATAGACAACCCGGTGCCAGCGAAGAGATCCCAGATGCTTGCACTCATGACACACCTCCTCCCCAGAGCTGAAGGTCTGCCAATCCGGCGGTAATTTCCGGATATGCGGTTCGTCCGCGGTCAATGACACTTCAGACATAGCATCAACAAGCGACGTCTCGATGGGTTCCCGGCATGGTTGATCACGAGGTTCTGAACGAAGGCCAGGGAATAATGGCAGGCACGCAGTTGAACCGGCTGCTCACCCGGCGAAAGCATGGGTCGGCAAGCCGGTGACGCCGGGATCGACCTCGAAGAAGCTGCCGGCATGGGGCTCATTCTGCAGCTGCTCGGCGCTGAGGCCGATGCGGGCCGAGGTGACGAACAGGCGGTCGAGATTGTCACCGGCGAAGCAACAGCTCGTCACCTGCGAGATGGGTAGGCGGATGAAGCGCTCGCGCTTGCCGGACGGATCGAAGCGGGCGATGCCCCAGCCACCCCAAAGCGCAATCCATAGAAAGCCCTCGGCATCGGTCGTCATGCCGTCGGGCGAACCGTCCTTGGCTTCGAATTTTGCAAAGACGCGCTTGTTGCCGAGGCTGCCGTCGTCATGGATATCGAACTGGTAGACCTCGTTGCGCAGGCTGTCGGTGTGATAGATGCGCTTGCCATCGGCGCTGAAGGTCGGGCCATTGGCGCAGATATAGTCGCGATCGACCTGGTGATACGAGAAATCGGCATCCAGCCGGTACAGGCTGCCGCTGGGCAGTTTCTCGGCGTCGTCCATCGAACCGAACCAGATGCGCCCAGCCGGATCGACCTTGGCGTCATTGAGGCGATTGCCGGTCAATTTGGTCTCAGGCTTGAAGCGCTCGCGGATAGAGAAGGGCGACAGGGAGAGCTCGGCCACCGCATTGCGGAAGCCGGCGACGAAACCGGGCTTATCCTGTCTTTCAACCACCCAACCGAGAAAATCCGGCATGGTCCAGCTCTGCAGCCGTCCGTCGAAGCCATAGCTGTGCAGCATGCAGCCTTTGATATCGACCCAATAGATCGCCTGGTTACGGGCCGACCATAACGGGCCTTCGCCGAGCAGTGCACGGATATCCCAAACCAGATTTGCGTCGCTCATCAACATCTCCCCTTACGCCTGCCTGTCGCCCCGCGACGGGCCTTGGATGTTCAAACCCAACCGCCATCAACAATGAATTGTTGGGCCGAGACCATTTCCGAATCCTTGGAGGCCAGGAACAAGACCATCCGGGCAAGATCGACCGGCATTACCCGTCCCCGGAGGCATTGATTGGCATCGATTTCCCGCTCGCCAGCTTCATCCAGCCACAGCGTTTTCTGCCGTTCCGTCATCACCCAGCCCGGCACCACGGTGTTGACGCGAATCCCGTCCTTGCCGAGTTCGCGGGCGAAACTGCGGGTCAGGCCGTGGATAGCGGCCTTGGCCGTCGTATAGGCCGGCATGCCTCCCTGGGACTTCATCCAGCTGATGGAGCCGAAATTGATGATCGAGCCGCCGCCCTTGCGCTGCATCGCCGGTGCAACCGCCTGGATGGCGAAGAACAGCGGCCGCAAATTGATCGCCTGACGGTCGTCCCAGTATTCCGGTGTCACCTCGCGCCAGTCATGCCGCGTATCGCTGGCGGCATTATTGACCAGGACGGCGATCTCGCCGAGGTCGGCCACGGCTTGCGCGATCGCCC
>DATMUQ010000084.1:0-5829 GCA_035563795.1 Terriglobales bacterium
TGTCGCTTAGTGACCGCCAGCGGAAGCTTCGATCCGCGGCAGTTCTTCGAAGGTGTGGAACGGCGGCGGCGAACTCACCGTCCATTCCAGGGTCGTGGCGCCAACACCCCACGGGTTGTTCGCATTGATCTTGCGACCAAAGAACACCGTGTAGACCGCGACCACGAAGAAGAACAGGGTCGCGCCGTAGGAGATGAAGGAACCGATCGACGACCAGTAATTCCACAGCGCGAAGGCTTCCGGATAATCCGGGTAGCGGCGCGGCATGCCGGCCAGACCCAGGAAGTGCTGCGGGAAGAAGGTCAGGTTGACGCCGATGAAGGTGGCCCAGAAGTGCAGCTTGCCTGCCCATTCCGGATACTGCCGGCCCGACATCTTGCCGATCCAGTAGTAGTAGCCGGCGAAGATCGAGAACACGGCGCCCAGCGACAGCACGTAGTGGAAGTGGGCGACCACGTAATAGGTATCGGTCATCGCCACGTCGACCGGCGCGTTCGAGAGCACGACGCCGGTGACGCCGCCGACCGTGAACAGGAAGATGAAGCCGACAGCCCAGAGCATCGGGGTCTTGAAGCTGATGGAGCCGCCCCACATGGTGGCGATCCAGCTGAAGACCTTGATGCCCGTCGGGACGGCGATCACCATCGTCGCGGCCATGAAGTAAGCGCGGGTATCGACATCGAGACCGGCCACGAACATGTGGTGGGCCCAGACGACAAAGCCGACGGCACCGATCGCCACCATCGCACCGACCATGCCGAGATAGCCGAAGATCGGCTTCTTCGAGAAGGTCGAGATGATCTGGCTGATCATGCCGAAGCCCGGGAGAATGAGAATGTACACTTCCGGATGGCCGAAGAACCAGAACAGGTGCTGGAACAGCAGCGGGTCGCCGCCGCCTTCCGGACGGAAGAAGTTGGAACCGAAGTTACGGTCGGTCAGCAGCATGGTGATGGCGCCGCCGAAGACCGGCAGCGACAGCAGCAGCAGGAAGGCCGTAACCAGCACCGACCACACGAACAGCGGCATCTTGGCAAGGGTCATACCAGGGGCGCGCATGTTGAAGATGGTGGTGATGAAGTTGATGGCGCCGAGGATCGACGAAGCACCGGCAAGGTGCATCGAGAAGATCGCCATGTCGACGGCGCGGCCCGGCTGGCCGTCCGAGGAGAGCGGCGGATAGAGCGTCCAACCCGTACCGGCACCGCCATCGACGAAAGCCGAGGACATCAGCATGACGAAGGCAACGGCCGTCAGCCAGAAGCTGATGTTGTTCATGCGCGGGAAGGCCATGTCGGGGGCACCGATCATGAGCGGCACGAACCAGTTGCCGAAACCGCCGATCATGGCGGGCATGACGGTGAAGAAGATCATGACCAGCGCGTGGGCGGAGATCACGACGTTCCAGAACTGGCCGTCGGGATTGCCGTCGGTGCCGAAAATCTGGATGCCGGGATGCATCAGCTCGGCCCGCATCAGGACCGAGAAGGCGCCGCCGATCAAACCGGCGAACACGGCGAAGATCAGATAGAGCGTGCCGATGTCCTTATGGTTCGTCGAAAAGAACCAGCGCGCGATGAAGCCGGGCTTATGGTCGCCATGACCATGTGCGTCGGCGTGATGGGTGCTAACCGGGCTCATGTCCTGTCCCTCTGTCTAATCTTAGTTGGCTGCGCCGGTGGCGACGGCGCCCGCCGTCGTGCTCTGGGCGACATCGGTGGTCGGCGGCGTGCCGTCAGCCTTGGCGAACTTCTTCTTGGCGTCGGCGACCCACTTGTCGAAGTCTTCCTTGCTGACCGCGCGGACCGTGATCGGCATGAAGCCGTGGCGGACACCGCAGAGCTCGGAGCACTGGCCGTAATAGACGCCCGGCTGATTGATCTTGAACCAGCTTTCGTTGACGCGGCCCGGGACACCGTCATGCTTCACGCCGAAGGACGGCACGGTCCAGGAATGGATCACGTCGGCACCGGTGATCTGCACGCGGATGGTCTCACCGACCGGCAGCACCACTTCATTATCCGTCTGCAGCAGGTAGCGGTCCTGCTGGTCGGCCGGCAGCTTGCTCTTGTCGAGCAGGTTGGCGTCGAAGGTGAAGTTGCCGTTATCCGGATATTCGTAGGACCAGTACCACTGATGGCCGATCGCGCGGATGGTGAGGTCCGCCTTCGGAATATCGAGCTGCGTATAGAGCAGCGGGAAGGAGAAGATGGCGATGAAGACCAGGACCAGCGCCGGAACAACCGTCCACACCACCTCAATCAGGGTGTTGTGCGAGGTCTTCGACGGAACCGGATTGCTCTTCTCGTTGAAGCGGAAGATACAGATCAGCAGCAGCGCCAGCACGAACAGCGTGATGACGGTGATGATCGGCAGCAAAATGTCATTGTGGAGCCATTCCAGCTGGCTCATCAGGTCGGTCGCCGGCGCCTGCAGACCGAGCTGCCCCGGCCGCGGCATCCCGACCACGCCTTCGTCGGCCATGGCGGCGGTGCCGAACGCGATCCCGCCGACCAAGCCCATGGCGGCAGCCTTACCAGCCAGCCGGGCCATTCCTTGCTTCAAGCTCATTCGAGTCATCCCATCCCTCGTTGATGCCGACCCGGGAACGGCCTGACGGCCTGAACGATCTCCCGGCTCAACCTTCCGATCGTCCTGGCTATCGTCCCCCCGAAATGCCAGTCCGCCTCGCGAACCTAGCACGGGAATAGCCATGCCGACCGGACATAATCCGATCCTCCGGGTTTCCGCTTTTCCACCTTGAAGGGCGAAAGACGATTTCCCATGTACCGACGATCCGGCAGGGGCTCCCCGAATTAAGCCGGAACCTACACCCGCCCCTGACATATCTCAAGCGTTTCGCCACCCGCCAGGACGTTGCGGAAGGCTTTGATTCAGCGCAATTACTCGATGCGACGATCCGTCGCATCAATGCCTGTGGCGACGAGATGGGGCGCTCGCGGGGACGAGCTGCATACCGGTTTGGGCCTGGCCGACAGCATTCCCGCACCCCGTCATTTGATCGCCAAGCTCCTGGTCAAAACCCGGGATGGCAACCTATATCTATTGTCCTGGCCTGACCGGCCGATTAACCATATGGGAGCCCGCCATGTCCTCTCTTGCCACCACTGACCGGTTGTTCTTCGAGCGGGCCGGCCTGGATCTCAGCAAGACCCAGCGCCAGGTCAACGAGGCCCTGAACGGCGCCGAGGATGGCGAGCTGTTCCTGGAATACAGCCAGTCGGAAAGCCTCAGCTACGATGACGGCAAGCTGAAGAGCGCCGCCTTCGACACCACTCAGGGCTTCGGCCTGCGATCGGTGGCCGGCGAAGCGCACGGCTATGCTCATGCCAGCGATCTCAGCGAACAGGCGATCCAGCGCGCCGTGCAGACCGTCAAGGCGGTGCGCAGCGGCCAGGGCGGCGAGCTCGCGCTGCCGCCGATCGGCACCAACCGTGTGCTCTACAGTGACGAGAACCCGCTCGCGGCGACAGAATTCGGCCAAAAAGTCGCCGTGCTGGCCGAGATCGATGCCTATGCCCGCGCCAAGGATCCGCGCGTGAAGCAGGTGATGGCCTCGATCTCCGGCGTCTGGCAGGCAGTGCAGATCCTGCGCGCCAATGACCACCGGGTGGCCGATATCCGCCCGCTGGTGCGCCTCAATGTCTCGATCATGGTCGAGGAGAATGGCCGCATGGAAACCGGCAGCCACGGTACCGGTGGCCGCTATACTTATGACGCCTTGATCGACCCCACCCATTGGAAGGCCAGTGTCGACGAAGCTCTGCGCCAGGCCTTGGTCAATCTCACCTCGATTCCCGCTCCGGCCGGCGAGATGGCGGTGGTGCTGGGTTCCGGCTGGCCCGGCATCCTGCTGCACGAAGCGATCGGCCATGGCCTCGAGGGCGACTTCAACCGCAAGCAGACCTCGGCGTTCGCCGGTTTGATGGGTCAGCGCGTCGCCGCCAAGGGTGTCACCGTGATCGATGACGGCACCTTGCAGGACCGCCGCGGCTCGATCTCGATCGACGACGAAGGCACCCCCAGCCAGCGCACTGTGCTGATCGAGGACGGCATCCTCACCGGCTATATCCAGGACCGCCAGAATGCCCGGTTGATGGGCATGAAGCCGACCGGCAATGGCCGGCGCCAGAGCTTCGCCCACCACCCGATGCCGCGCATGACCAACACCATCATGCTGGGCGGCGAGCATGCGCCGGAAGAGATCCTGAAATCGGTGAAGAAGGGCCTCTATGCTGTCAATTTCGGCGGCGGCCAGGTCGACATCACCTCGGGCAAATTCGTCTTCTCGGCTTCCGAAGCCTATCTGATCGAGGACGGCAAGATCGGTCCTGCAGTGAAGGGTGCGACGCTGATCGGCAACGGCCCCGATGTGCTCACCAAGGTCGGCATGATCGGCAATGACATGGCGCTCGATCCCGGCGTCGGTACCTGCGGCAAGGATGGCCAGGGTGTACCCGTGGGCGTCGGCCAGCCGACGCTCCGCATCGACGGCCTGACGGTCGGCGGCACCGCTGCATGAGGCTGATTGACCGGAATGCAAAAGAAAAGAGCCGGGTCGCTAGGCCCGGCTCTTTTCTTTGATTGATCGAAGGAAACCGCCTTATTGGCCGGATGCCGCCTTGCGCTCGGCGATCCGCGCCAAGATGGCATGGCGCTGATCCGGCGTGGAGATCACCCAGTCGCGAATCTCATCGATATTGCGCCAGCAGCCGATGCAATAGCCGCTCTTGTTGTCGATCTGGCACACGCTGATGCAAGGCGAAGCCGGACCGCTGGCCAGCAGGCGGCGGCGCTCCTCGCGGCGCTTTTCCCGCGCCAGCCGGTCAGCTGCGAGCCTGTCCGCTGAACGCGGTGCGAGATCGGGACTTTCCGAAGCCATTCTCGAGTCCATATAGTAAGGGCCGCAGCAAGACATCGATCCTGTACGGCCGGAAGGTATTGCAGGGTCTCTTATCATAGCTGCCACAGCCTGAACAGGCGCGGTCCCGGCGACCCAGCCTTGCAGGCACCACAGGACCACAGGTGTCGCCATCGCGCTTTCTCTTTCCTACAACCAGCTGATTGGCCGCACCCGGCTCATTACCGGCCTGGTGCTGTTTGCCTATGTCCTGACCCATGATCTCAATCACGCTCTGGGCCTGATTTCGCTGCCGGCGCTGGAAGCCGGTCGTGTCGTCTTTCTCGCCTTCTGGCATTTCCTGCCGGTCCGCGCTCTCTTCTATGTCAGCATCCTGCTGCATCTGCTGATCGCGCTGGAAGCGCTCTATCGCCGGCGCAGCCTGCGCATGTCGCGCAATGAAGCCTGGCAGCTGGTGCTTGGCCTCAGCCTGCCGCCGTTGCTGGTGCTGCATGTCATCGGCACCGCCGTCGCCAACACGCTCTACGATTTGCATGCGACCTATAGCTATGTGATCTGGACCTTGTGGGTGGCGGTGCCGAGTTACGGTGTCATCCAGGTCTGTGCCCTCACCGTCGCCTGGATTCACGGCTGCATCGGCCTGCGGTCATGGCTGCGGCTGAAGCCCTTCTATGCTGCCTGGCGCGATGTTCTCTATGCTGCCGCGCTGATCCTGCCGGTGCTCGCTTTGCTGGGCTTCGTCACCATCGGCCAGCAGATCGCCTTGCTGGCGCAGGATCCCAACTGGCTGGTGCAGATGTGGGCAGCGGCGGCGGTGCCGCCGGCCGCGGCGATTGCTCATCTCTACCACATCCGCACGGTCACCCTCGTCACCTATGCCGTCATCCTCATCGCCGTTTTCCTCGCCCGGATCCTGCGGCAATGGCACGAGCAGTGTTCGGCCTTGA
>DATMUQ010000085.1:0-12002 GCA_035563795.1 Terriglobales bacterium
CGCGGGCGCGGGACAGGAGCGCGGCGTTGAGCTCGAAGGACGGGTTCTCGGTGGTGGCGCCGACCAGGATGACGGTGCCGTCTTCCACATAAGGCAGGAAGCCGTCCTGCTGGCTGCGGTTGAAGCGGTGAATCTCATCGATGAAGAGCAGGGTCCCTTCGCCGATCACGCGCCGCTGGCGCGCGGCCTCGAAGATCTTGCGCAGATCGGCAACGCCGCTGAAGATCGCCGACAACATGTCGAAATGCAGATTGCTGCCTTCGGCAATGAGGCGGGCGAGCGTGGTCTTGCCGCAGCCGGGCGGGCCCCAGAGGATCATCGAGGAGAGATGCCCCGATTGCATCATGCGGCCGATCGGACCATCGGCACCGATCAGATGCTCCTGGCCGACGATCTCCTCGAGCTTGCGCGGCCGCAACCGGTCGGCCAATGGCCGCGGTGCTTCCTGCTCGAAAAGTCCGCTCATGGCTCAGTCGATCCGCAGCGTCTTGACCTGTCCACCACGATTGATGGTGACAGACCATTGATCGGATGGCTGACCCAGCATCTTCTGCAGCGCCTGGGTATTCTCGACATCATGGTCGTTGAGCTTGACGATGATGTCGCCGCGTTGCAAGCCGAACTGGTCCGCATAGCTGCCGCGTTTCAACTTGGTCACGACAACACCGCTCCAGGCACCGACCGAGAGTTGATCGGAAAGCGCCGGCGACAGATTGGCAACCAATGCACCGGCCAGCGGCTGGCGCCCGCCCAGCAACTGCTCATCAGGTGCTGGCGTATCCGGGGGCGCAATCAGATCGATTGTCGCGTCATGCGCGGCACCGCGTGAGAGCACCTGCAAGGTCGCCTGCTTGCCGGTCCGCTGGGTTGCCAGGCGGAAGCGCAAGGCCTCCGCATCATTGACCGGCTTCTTGTTCACCGAGACGATCACGTCGCCCGGCTTGATGCCGGCACGGGCTGCCGGGCCATTGGGATAGACCTGCCGCACCACCACGCCGCCCGGCTTGCTGAGGCCGAGGCTGGTGGCGATTTCGGCCGTCACGGCCTCACCGGAGGCGCCGATCCAGGGACGGACCAGTTTGCCGCCATTGGCCTCGGCGTCGACCACCACCCGCACGATGTTGCTGGGGATGGCAAAGCCGATGCCGACGGAGCCGCCGCTCTTCGAGAAGATCGCGGTATTGATGCCGACTACCTGGCCATCCAGGCTGACCAGGGCGCCGCCGGAATTGCCCGGATTGATGGCGGCATCGGTCTGGATGAAGAAGCCGAAATCATTGATGCCGGTCTGGGTCCGCGCCAGGCCGGAAACGATGCCGCTGGTGACGGTCTGGCCGACGCCGAAGGGATCGCCGATGGCCAGCACCAGGTCGCCCACTTCCAGCTCGTCGGAATCGCGCAGCGGCAGGGTCGGCAGTTTCTCGCCCTTGGTATCGATCTTGAGCAGGGCCAAATCGAGCTGCGGTTCGGCCGAGATCAGCTTCGCCTCGAATTCGCGGCCGTCGATGAGGACGACGGTGATCTGGTCAGCGCCCTGGATGACATGGTTGTTGGTGACGATCAGGCCGTCGTCATGAACGATGACGCCAGAACCGAGCGCATTCTGCACGCGCTCGCGGGTCGGACCGCCGGCGGCATCATCGCCGAAGAACTGGCGGAAGAACGGATCGTTGAAAAAGGGCGAGGCCATCTGCTCCTGGACGACCTTGCGGGTATAGATGTTGACCACCGCCGGCGCGGCCTTCCTCACCACCGGGGCGAAGGAAAGCTGGATCTGCTGCGGTGAGCTCGGGACCGTGTCTTCGGCAGTGGCAATGGTCGCGCCGGCCGCCAGGCAGCCGGTCAGGAGCAGCAGAAGAGACAAAGCGCGGCGCAGCATGGCGGTGACGTTCTCCGTTTGGCGCGGCACGGACGCCGCATCAGGCACGAGAGCCGGATCGTCTTATACGGAACCGCAAAGCGATTCCGTATAAGACGTGAATCCGTCTCTCTTCAATGTGATAGAGGGCGATTCACGTTCTAGACGGAAGCATCTATGCTTCCATCTAGAACGATCGCGCTCTGGCTCAATAAACAACCGATAACGCACGGATCATATAGCAAAAGGGCAGCCCGGAGGCTGCCCTTTCACCTGAGATCAAGTCTGCGAGGAATCAAGCCTCGGCAGCGGCCTCTTCACCCTCGGCAACCTGCTTCGGGCCGGAATCCAGGCCCTTGGCAGCCGGGTCGCGATCAACGAACTCAATGATCGCCATCGGGGCCATGTCGCCGTAGCGGAAGCCGGCCTTGAGAACGCGGGTGTAGCCGCCGTTGCGGCTCTTGTAGCGTTCTGCAATGACGGTCAACAGCTTCTCGGCCATCTTCTCGTCCTTCAGCGAAGCCAGGATCTGACGGCGGGCATGCAGACCACCGCGCTTGCCCAGCGTCACCAGCTTTTCGACGATCGGACGCAGATCCTTCGCCTTGGGAAGGGTCGTCTTGATCTGCTCATGCTTAACCAGCGCGTGAGCCAAATTGTTGAACATCGCCTTGCGGTGGCTGCTCGTCCGATTCAGCTTACGGCCATTCAATCCGTGACGCATTGTCATCTCCTCTTTCCGCTTGGCCTCGCCTGGTCCACCTCATCCGAGGGGCAGCCGCGAAACCGACTACACATCCCGCCGCCGCGATCAGGTCGACCCCGAAAGATCGACCCGTCATGTACGGCAGGTCAGGCCACCATGGCCCTATTTACGCAACTCTCTTCAGGCTCAATACGGCTCACCCGAGCCGCTTGCGGCTCAATACGGTTCGTCGAGACGCTTGGCCATCTCTTCGATGTTCTCTGGCGGCCAGTTGGGGATTTCCATACCGAGATGGAGGCCCATCTGTGCCAGCACTTCCTTGATTTCGTTCAGCGACTTGCGGCCGAAGTTCGGGGTCCGGAGCATCTCCGCCTCGGTCTTCTGCACGAGATCGCCGATATAGACGATGTTGTCGTTCTTCTGGCAGTTCGCCGAACGGACCGACAGTTCCAGCTCGTCGACCTTGCGCAGCAGGTTCTTGTTGAACGGCGGCTCGACCGACTTCGCCTCTTCCGTGGCAGCCGAGGGCTCTTCGAAGTTGATGAAGAGCTGCAGCTGGTCCTGGAGGATGCGGGCGGCGATCGCCAGCGCGTCTTCCGGGGTCACGGCGCCATTGGTCTCGACCTGCATCGACAGCTTGTCGTAGTCGGTGACCTGGCCGACGCGGCTGTTATCGACCTTGTAGGAGACCTTGCGCACCGGGCTGAAGATCGCATCGACCGGAATGAGGCCGATTGGCGCATCTTCCGGACGGTTCTGCGAGGCCGGGACATAGCCCTTGCCGCTCTCGACGGTGAATTCCATCGACAGGTTGGCGCCCTGGTCGAGGGTGCAGATCACGAGGTCCGGATTGAGGATCTCGATGTCATGACCGGCTTCGATCTGGCCAGCCTTGACTTCGCCCGGGCCCTGGGCCTTCAGGCGCATCCGCTTCGGACCGTCGCCGCCCATGCGGAGCGCGATGGTCTTGATGTTCAGGATGATGTCGGTGACGTCTTCACGGACACCCGGGACCGACGAGAATTCATGCAGCACGCCGTCGATATGGACGGCGGTCACGGCAGCGCCCTGCAGCGACGACAGCAGCACGCGACGCAGGGCGTTGCCCAGGGTCAGCGCGAAGCCGCGTTCCAGCGGTTCGGCAACAACCGTCGCGGCGCGCTTGCCATCGCCGGCGGCGTCGATCTTCTTGCTCGACTTGATGAGCTCGGTCCAGTTTTTCTGAATCACAGCATTTTCCTCATGCAAAATGGCGAGCAGCCATTCTATCGCTCTCGCCTTCCATCAACCGACGGCCAACGTCTTTACATCATACGCGGATCAATATCCGCCGATGGCCGCAATAGAGGGCCGGCCCCGCATGGGGGCCGGCAGAACCGTTCATATCAGACGCGGCGGCGCTTCGGCGGCCGGCAACCGTTATGCGGGATCGGGGTAACGTCACGGATCGAGGTGATCGTGAAACCAGCGGCCTGCAGCGCGCGGAGAGCCGATTCACGGCCAGCGCCCGGACCCTTGACCTCGACTTCGAGGTTCTTCACGCCATGCTCCGAAGCCTTCTTCGCCGCATTGTCGGCGGCAACCTGGGCGGCATACGGGGTCGACTTGCGCGAACCCTTGAAGCCCTGCGCACCGGCCGAAGACCAGGCAACGGTGTTGCCCTGATCATCGGTGATGGTGATCATGGTGTTGTTGAAGCTGGCATTCACATGGGCGATGCCCGACGTGATGTTCTTGCGCTCGCGGCGGCGAACGCGCTGGGCATTAGCAGGTGCCTTGGCCATGACTTGTCTCGTTCCTTACTTCTTCTTACCGGCGATCGCCTTCGCCGGACCCTTGCGGGTGCGAGCATTGGTATGGGTGCGCTGACCGCGGACCGGCAGGCCCTTGCGGTGACGCAGACCACGATAGCAGCCGAGATCCATCAGACGCTTGATGTTCATCGCGACTTCGCGACGCAGATCGCCTTCCACCCGGTAGCCCTGGTCGATCACTTCGCGGATGCGAACAATGTCGGCATCCGACAACTGGTTGATGCGACGCTCGGCCGGAATGCCGACCTTTTCACAGATTTCCTTGGCCTTCACCGGGCCAATGCCGTGAATGTAAGTCAAAGCAATAACAACGCGCTTTTGCGTCGGAATGTTGACGCCAGCAATACGCGCCATTGTCAGTCTCCTCATTTACACGGATCTGGGCATGCCCAAATAGGCTCGGTCACCCAAGGTGGTCGAGAGGCGCGCATTATATAAAGATTCGCGCCCTCGTCAATCGCCATTCGACCCCCGAAAGTGCCGAATTTAACGATTTACCCCAGTGGGTTAGCTCCGGACCTTTGCGAGCACGGCGTCGATCGCCGTAGTTACGTCGTCCAAATCGGCCATGCCGTCCACCTGGTGCAGCAGCCCCTTCGCCCGGTAATAGGGCAGAATCGGAGCGGTCTGTTCCCGGTAGGAAACGAGCCTGGCCTTCACTGTTTCAGCGTTATCGTCCTTGCGGCGCACGAATTCCGTGGACCCGCAAACGTCGCAAACGCCATCCTTCTTCGGTCGCTGGAACGTATCGTGGTAGCCGGCGCCGCATTTGGCGCAGGCATAACGTCCAGAGATCCGCTCGATCAGGGCTTCCTCATCGACCACCAGTTCGATCACTGCGTCGATTTCGCCGCCCTTTTCGCCCAGCATTTTATCGAGCGCCTTTGCCTGGCCCTCGGTGCGTGGGAAACCGTCCAACACGAAGCCGTTGCGGCAGTCATCCGCCTCAATCCGCTTCGCGATCATGCCGATGATGATATCGTCGGGCATCAGCTGCCCGGCTTCCATCACCCGCTTTGCTTCCTGACCCAGCGCGCTGCCAGAAGCCACTTCGGCGCGCAGCATGTCGCCTGTTGATAACTGGACCAGCTTGTGCCGGTCATACAATCTCTTGGCCTGGGTCCCCTTGCCCGCCCCCGGCGGGCCCAGCAGTATCAGCTTCACCCCCGACGTCCTTTCAGCTTCGCCTTCTTGATGAGGCCTTCGTAATGTTGCGCATAGAGATGTGACTGGATCTGCGCCACCGTATCCATGGTCACCGAGACCACGATCAGCAGGCTGGTGCCGCCGAAATAGAACGGAATGGCGTAATTGGCGATCAGGATCTCAGGCAACACGCAGACGAAGCAGAGATAGGCAGCACCCAGGACCGTCAGGCGGGTCAGCACGAAATCGAGATAGTCAGCGGTGTTCTTGCCGGGACGGATGCCGGGCACGAAACCGCCATACTTCTTCAGATTGTCCGCCGTCTCTTCTGGATTGAAGACGATGGCGGTGTAGAAGAAGGAGAAGAACACGATCAGCAGGATATAGGCCAGAATATAGGCCGGCTTGCCGTGGCCCAAATAGAGCTGCACGTCCTGCATGATGGTCTGGAACCAGCCGCCGCCGCCAGCACCGGCATTGCCGGAGAAGCCGGCCACGGTCAGCGGCAGCAGCAGCAGCGACGAGGCGAAGATCGGCGGAATGACGCCGGAGCTGTTCAGCTTCAGCGGCAGATGCGAATTCTGACCACCATACATCTTGTTGCCGACCTGGCGCTTCGGATACTGGATCACGAGGCGGCGCTGGGCCCGCTCAAAGAAGACAATGAAGGTGATGACGGCAACCGCCATGACCAGGACGACCAGCACGAAGATCGGGCTGATGGCGCCGGTGCGCAGCTGCTCGAACATCTGGCCGATGGCGGTTGGCAGACGCGCGACGATGCCAGCGAAAATGATCAGCGAAATGCCGTTGCCGATACCGCGCGAGGTGATCTGCTCACCGAGCCACATCAGGAACATGGTGCCGGCGCAGAGCGAGACGACGGTTGCCACGTAAAAGAAGAGATCGGCCTGCGGCACCACGGGACCGCTCGATCCCTGCATGGCCGCCAGCCCCTTGGAAATCGCCAAGGCCTGGACCGCAGCCAGGACGATGGTACCCCAGCGGGTATATTGATTGATCTTCTTGCGGCCGCTCTCGCCCTCTTTCTTCAGCGCTTCCAGCTGCGGCGAGACCGAGGTCATCAGCTGCATGATGATGGAGGCGGAGATGTAGGGCATGATGCCGAGCGCGAAGACGGTCATGCGCTGGATGGCGCCACCGGCAAACATGTCGACCATGCCCAGCACCCCACCGGAATGCTGGGCAAAGAACGCGGCAAAAGCCTGGGAGTCGATACCCGGCAGCGGAATATAGGCACCGATTCGCGCAACAACCAATGCACCCAGGGTGAAGAAGATCCGTTGCTTGAGTTCGGTCGCCTTGGCCAAGGCGCTGAAATTGAAATTCGCCGCTAGCTGTTCCGCCGCCGAGGCCATGATCGTCCGGTTCCTTTAAATACGCGTGTTATGCCTTTGCGGCCTTCTCGGCAGGAACCTTCGGCGCCTTGACGACGACCGAACCGCCAGCCTTCTCCACCGCAGCGACGGCAGCCTTCGAGGCGCCGGCGACTTCAATGGTTAACTTGCTCTTCAGCTCGCCCTTGTTCAAGAGGCGGATGCCGTCGAGCTTGCGGTTGATGATACCGGCAGCCTTCAGAACCTTGGCAGTGATCTTCTCGCCGGCATTGATGCGCTTGTCATCGATCGCCTGCTGCAGGGTACCGACATTCACGACCACGAAATCGAGGCGGAAAATGTTGGTGAAGCCCTTCTTCGGCAGGCGACGGAACAACGGCATCTGACCGCCTTCGAAGCCGTTAATGGCGACGCCGGAACGCGCCGTCTGGCCCTTGCCGCCACGGCCACCGGTCTTGCCCTTGCCCGAACCAATGCCACGGCCGACGCGAATCGGCTTCTTGCGGGCACCTTGATTATCGGTGAGCTGATTGAGTTTCATCTTCTTGCTTCCCTATGGGACGGGCGGGCAAGGTCATCCCCTGCCCGCTCACCTGTCATTACTTCGCCGGTTCGACGCGAACCAAATGCTGCACAGCGCGCAGCATGCCACGGATCGACGGGGTGTCCTCGACCTCACGGCTGCGATTGAGCTTGTTCAGGCCGAGACCGATCAGGGTCGCTTCCTGTTCCTTGGGGCGGCCGATCGGGCTACCGACCTGGGTGATCTTGAGCTTTGCCATCATCCACCTGCCTTATTCGCGGACTTCGGCTTCGGCGCCCTTACGGCCACCGAAAACTTCGCCCACCTTCTTGCCGCGACGGGCCGCCACCGAACGGGGCGAGCTGCACTGCGACAGGGCGTCCAAAGCCGCCTTGATCATGTTATGCGGGTTCGAGGTGCCAACCGACTTGGCGACGACGTCATGAACGCCGAGCGCTTCGCAGATCGCGCGAACCGGACCGCCGGCGATGATGCCGGTACCGGCATCGGCGGCGCGCATCACCACGCGACCGGCGCCATAATGGCCGTTCACGTCATGATGCAGGGTCCGACCTTCCCGCAGGGGAACGCGGATCATCGAGCGCTTGGCGTGTTCGGTTGCCTTGCGGATCGCCTCGGGAACCTCGCGGGCCTTGCCGGTGCCATGACCGACGCGACCCTTGCCGTCGCCGACCACGACGATCGCCGCGAAGCCAAAGCGCTTACCGCCCTTGACCACCTTGGCGACGCGATTGATGCCGACCAACTTTTCGATCAGTTCGGCTTCCTGGGTGCGCTCCCGCTGCTCCCGATCGCGACGTTCCGATTTTGCTGCACGTGCCATTTCGCAATCCTTTAGAACGAGAGGCCGCCTTCGCGGGCCGCATCGGCCAGCGCCTTGACGCGGCCGTGATAAATGTAACCGCCGCGATCGAACACCACTTCCTTGATGCCCTTGGCCGTCGCACGCTCGGCAATCAACTTGCCGACCTGCTTGGCCGCATCAACGGTGGCGCCGGTCTTCAGCCTGCTCTTGAGATCCTTGTCGACCGTCGAAGCGGCGGCAATAGTCTCGCCCTTCACGTCATCAATGATCTGCGCATAGATGTGCAGGCTGGAACGGTAGACGGACAGGCGGAGCCGACCGTCAGACTTCTTCCGGATCGCCGTGCGCACACGCGCCTGACGCCGGGTAAAGAGTTCTTTCGCTTTCGACATGGCCGATCCTTACTTCTTCTTGCCTTCCTTACGGAGGATGGTCTCGTTGTCGTACTTGATGCCCTTGCCCTTATAGGGCTCCGGCCGCTTGTACCCGCGGATTTCCGCGGCAACTTGACCCACACGCTGCTTATCAAAGCCGCTGATCGAGATCGAGGTCGGCTTTTCGCACTTGATGGTGATGCCTTCCGGGATCGCATACAGCACGTCGTGGCTGAAACCGAGCTGCAGCTGCAGGTTCTTGCCCTGCACCGCGGCGCGATAGCCGACGCCGTTGATTTCCAGGTTCTTGGTGTAACCGGCGCTGACACCCTGCACCAGGTTGCGCAGATTAGCTCGGGTCGAGCCCCACATCACGCGCGCCTGCTTGCTTTCGGAAAGCGGCTTAACCCAAACCTTGCCGTCTTCGACCTTCACCTCGACATGAGAGCTGACCGGCAGCTTAAGCGTGCCGAGCTTGCCCTTGACGGTGGCAACGCCGCCGGCCACGTCAACCGTGACGCCCTGCGGAATCGCAACCGGGTTCTTACCAACGCGAGACATCTATCCCACTCCTTAGAACACGCGGCACAGCACTTCGCCACCGACATGGGCGGTGCGAGCTTCGCTGTCCGACATGACGCCCCGCGGCGTCGAGAGGATGGAGATGCCGAGGCCATTATAGAACCGCGGCAGATCGGAAATCCTCGAATAGACGCGGCGACCCGGGGTCGACACGCGGCTGATTTCGCGGATGACCGGCTCACCCTCGTGATACTTCAATTCGATCACCAGCTCACCGCCGGGGATCTCGTGTTCCGCGCTGTAGCTACGGATATATCCTTCACGCTTCAGCACCTCGAGCACATTGGCTCGCAGCTTCGACGCCGGCGACCGAACCGACTGCATCCGCGCCTTCTGGCCATTACGGATGCGGGTCAGCATATCGCCGAGGGGATCATTCATCGACATGATCTCAATTCCTCCTTACCAGCTCGACTTGACGACGCCGGGGATCTGCCCGGTCGAAGCCAATTCGCGCAGTGCGATACGCGACAGCTTGAACTTGCGATAAACCGAGCGCGGACGGCCGGTCAGCTCGCAGCGATTGCGGATACGCGTCTTGGAGGAGTTGCGCGGCAACTCAGCCAGCTTCAGGCGGGCGGCGAACCGCTCTTCCATCGGCAAGGCATCGTTATCGGCAACCGCCTTCAAACGAGCGCGGCGAGCCTCGAACTGCTTCGCCAGGCGCTCACGCTTCTTGTTCTTCTGGATGGCACTCGTCTTAGCCATGATCTTTTCTCCAGCCGGCGGCTCAGTTGGTAAAGGGCATCTGGAAGCCCTTGAGCAACGCCTTGGCTTCAGCATCGGTTTTCGCACTGGTCACGATGACGATGTCCATACCGCGGATATCGCTGACCTTGTCGTAATCGATTTCCGGGAACACCAGCTGCTCCTTGAGACCGAGGCAGTAATTGCCACGACCATCGAAGCTGTTGCCCTTGACGCCACGGAAGTCGCGGACGCGCGGCAAAGCGATGGTGACCAGGCGATCCAGGAATTCGTACATCTTGTCACGACGCAGCGTGACCTTGACGCCGATATTCATGCCTTCGCGCAGCTTGAAAGTGGCGATCGACTTGCGAGCCTTGGTGATGACCGGCTTCTGGCCGGCAATCGCCGTCATCTCTTCCACAGCGCTATTGATCTTCTTGGAGTCCGACGCAGCTTCGCCGACACCCATGTTGATCACGATCTTCTCGATGCACGGGATCTGATGGTCGTTCTCGTACTTGAACTCTTCCTTCAGCGCCGCGCGCACGGTGTTCTTGTAGTGGTCTTGCATACGGGTCTTAGCCATGATGCTTTCCCTCACTCAATCGCTTCGCCGGAACGACGCGCGACACGGACCTTCTTGTCCCCGTCCATCTTGAAGCCAATACGGGTCGGCTTCTGCGTCTTCGGATCGATATGGGCCACGTTCGACACGTGAATCGGCGCTTCCTTGGAGATGATGCCGCCTTCCGCCGTCTGTGTCTGACGCTGATGGCGCTTCACCATGTTCACGCCTCGCACCAGCACGCGGTTTTCTTCGCGCCGCACTTCCAGGATCTCGCCCTGCTTGCCCTTGTCGCGACCGGTGATCACAACCACCTTGTCGCCCTTCTTAACTTTCAGCTTCGTTGCCATTTCAGCACCTTTCCTTCTCTCTCGCCCGGTGCCTTAGAGCACTTCGGGAGCGAGGGAGATGATCTTCATGAACTTCTTGCCGCGGAGCTCACGAGTGACCGGGCCGAAAATGCGGGTGCCGATGGGCTCGCCCTGCTTGTTGATCAGCACGGCGGCGTTGCGGTCGAAACGGATCGCCGACCCGTCGGGGCGGCGGACTTCCTTCGCAGTGCGCACGATGACGGCACGATGCACATCACCCTTCTTCACACGGCCACGCGGAATCGCCTCCTTGATGGAGACGACGATCACGTCGCCGACATGGGCGATGGTGCGGTGCGAACCGCCCAGCACCTTGATGCACTGCACCCGGCGGGCACCCGAATTATCGGCGACGTCCAGGTTGGTTTGCATCTGGATCATAGGTTACTTCCTTTCACAGACACTTTTCCAAACGACGCTTGCACTCCGCTTCAGCGGGGGCTCAAACGCCGCTCGGGCTCAAAACCAAGAGATCAGGCGTTAGCCTGATCCTCGGTCACAACCGTCCAGCTCTTGTTCTTGGAGAGCGGGCGGCATTCCTGAATGCGCACGACGTCGCCAACCTTCACCGAGTTGGTTTCGTCATGGGCGGAATACTTCTTCGACCGGCGAATGAACTTCTTGTACACCGGATGCATGACGCGGCGCTCGACGCGAACCACGACGGTCTTGTCCATGGCGTCGGACACGACCACACCCTGAAGAATACGCTTGGGCATGTCTTCTCGACCTCCTTAAGACGCGGCGCGCTTCTGCTCGGCAAGCACGGTCTTGATGGACGCGATCTCGCGACGCACCTGACGCACCCGGGCAGTGTTCTCCAGCTGGCCACCGGCCCGCTGGAAACGCAGGTTGAACTGTTCTTTCTTCAATTCCAGCAAGCGGTCGGCCAGCTGGTCCGGGGTTTTAGCCCGAAGCTCGGAAACGAGCGCCATAATCAGGCCTCCCCGGCCAAACGTTGCACGAACTTGCACTTGATCGGCAGCTTCGCAGCGGCCAGCGCAAAACCTTCACGCGCGATTTCCTCGGCGACACCATCCACTTCGAAGATGATGCGGCCGGGGGCCACGCGAGCCACCCAAAATTCCGGCGTGCCCTTACCGGAGCCCATGCGGACTTCGGCAGGCTTGGTCGAGACCGGGAGATCCGGGAAGATCCTGATCCAAACGCGGCCCTGACGCTTCATGTG
>DATMUQ010000086.1:0-2423 GCA_035563795.1 Terriglobales bacterium
TTCCAGCGCTGCAGATGGGTCTCGATGCGGCCGAGCAGAAAATCGAAGACGAAGCCGATCAGGCCGATCACCAGCATGGCTGCGATGACGAGTTCCAATTGGAAGAGCTGACGGCCATAGGCCATCTGGAAGCCGAGGCCCTCGGTCGAGGCGAGCAGTTCGACGGCGACCAAGGTCTGCCAGCCATTGGAGAGGCCTTCACGCAGGCCGGTGAAGATGGCGGGGACCGCAGCCGGCAGGATGATGGTGCGCAGCATCTGGGCGCGGCCAAAGGTCAGCACCTGGCCGACCTCGCGATAGGCATGCGGCACATCGCGGATGCCCTGATAGGTGCCGAGCGTCACCGGGATGAAGACGGAAAGGGCGACGAGGATGTTTTTCAGCCCCTCATCGATGCCGATGACCAGGATCAGCAGCGGCACCCAACCGAGGGTCGGCACCTGGCTGACGGCGAGGAAGAGCGGGTTGAGATAGTCATGGAATCGGCGCGAGGCCGCCATCAAACCGCCGAGCAGCAATCCGGCAGCGGCACCGATGGTGAAGCCACGCAGCACACGCAGGAGGCTGATGCTGGTATCGTCCCACAGGCTGCCATCGCCGATGCGGTCCTGCAGCACCTGCCAGACCAAAGACGGCGCGGGGAGGATCTGGTCCGGCAGCCAGCCATAAAGCGACGAGGCCTGCCAGACGATGAAGAGAACGAGCGGGAAGGAGAGGCCGAGCAGCAACCGGCCGGCATGCGCGCCGACCCAGTCGCTGATCGCCGTATTGATCCGATCGAGTGAGCCGGAATAGCTGGCATCGACATCATAAGCCCGCGCCACGCTCTCTTCCTTCCTCTGCTCTCTCGCCTGTTCGATCAGCGACGGCTCGACCAGCGCATCTCCGGTCGGCGTCGGATGAAAGCCGCCGAGTAGGAGGGCGGCATGCTGGTCGGCGGCCAAGGCGGCCGGTCCTTGCAAGGCGAGTGTCTGCAACGAAAGGGAAGAAAGATGCGGGGCGCGGGCCATGATGGAGGCTCCTTCGATCCGGGAAGTATGCTTACTGGGCGGCAGCCTGTTTCTGGCTTTCGACCGTGCCATCGGTCAGCTTCTTGCCGTTGGCGTCATAGGTCGGCCAGAAATTCTCCAGCTTCAATTCCTTGAGCGCGGTCTCAAGATATTGCGGTGCGAACCAGGAATTGAGATCGATGTCCTTCTTGATCAGGCCATATTGCTTGGCCTTCGCCGCCTTGTCGGCATAGCGGGCCTTGATGAAGTCATCGACGAGGGCGGTGTTCTCGCGGGCGAGGCTCAGGCCCTGGAGATCCTCGGCAAAGCTTTCCACCGGCACGCCGGATTTCGACCAGGCTTCAAAGACAGCCTGACGATTGGCTTCGGTCGAGCCCCAGGCTGCCGCCTTGACGAAAGCGGTGACGACCTTCTGGGTGAGATCCGGATGGGCCTGCTCGAATTCCTCGGTGACGAAGAAGGCCGAGTTGGTGCCGAAGATCGGCGCATCATTCTTGCTGGCATAGATGATCTTGACGATGCCGCGCTTCTGCAGGTCGAGATATTCCGAGCCGCCGAAAGAGGCATCGACATTGCCGGAGGTGAGGGCGGCGAGGCCGTCCGCCGTGGTCAGGCTGACGAACTTTACATCCTTCTCGGTCAGGTGATGGGCTTCCAGCACGGCATCCGAGGCGATCTGCAGATTGGTGCCGCGGAACTGCGCC
Source organism: Terriglobales bacterium (assembly GCA_035563795.1). Taxonomy (GTDB): domain Bacteria; phylum Pseudomonadota; class Alphaproteobacteria; order Dongiales; family Dongiaceae; genus Dongia_B. The sequence continues at coordinate 1,715 of DATMUQ010000086.1, forward strand.
ACCTTGCGGCCCTTGAGATCGTCGATCGAATTGATGTTCGAGTTCGGCGAGACCGCGAGATAGAGCGAGCCATGTTCGCTGGCCGGCAGCAGGAACCGGGTCTTCAACCCGCGCGCCCGGCCGACGATGGAGGGCAGATCGCCGAGGCCGGCGGCGAAATCGAGCTGATGGGCGGCGAGGGCCTCATTCAATTCAGGACCGGCGCCCCGGAAGAAGGTCCATTGCACCTTGATATCGGGATTGTCCTTGAAGGCGTCCTCCACGTAATGCCCGACATGGGCAAGGGAGGCCGTATCGCCATAGCCATAGGGCTGGTTGTCGACGCCGACACCGGGATAGCCGATGCGGATGACCGTCGGATCGGCATAAGCGGCGCTAGAGATGAGAATGCCGCTGATCAAGGCGGCGAAGAAAGTGCGTTTCATCTGTCAAAATTCCTTCGTTGCGGCATCGCAAGCTGCGAGGCCGGTTGTCGTATGCCTGTTTGTTGTTTCGGTCTTCTTTGGCGCGCCGGATCAGCGGCGCGCGAAGCTACATCGCTTCATCAGTCGCCTACGCCCCCTCTCCCCAACCCTCCCCCGCGAGGGGGGAGGGAGTGACCTGGTCCATCCTGTCTCAGCGAGTGTGCGGGGTTCGCTTAAGGATCCCGGGGCCAAGCCTAAGGGGTGGAAGAGGAAAGTGTTTGGCGCGTTGCCAAATATGGACGCAC
>DATMUQ010000087.1:0-11897 GCA_035563795.1 Terriglobales bacterium
ACGAAAGCAGCGCCGGCGGCGGCAAGCCCGTCCGATCCCGCGGTTGCGGATGACGACAACGACATGGCGGAAATGGACGTCGATCCCGATTACGCGGCGATGGGCTTCTCCGGCATGGATGGTTTAGGAGACGACGAGTCATGAAAAATCTCGGCCAGATGATGAAGCAGGCCCAGCAGATGCAGTCCAAGATGGCGGAGATGCAGGCTGCGCTGGAACAGGCCGAAGTGACCGGCCAGGCCGGCGGTGGCATGGTCAGCATCACCATGACGGCCAAGGGCGATCCGCGCCGCTTCAAGATCGATCCCAAGCTGGTCGAACCGGCCGAGGTCGAGGTGCTGGAAGACCTCATCATGGCCGCCTTGAAGGATGCCCGCACCAAGGCCGATGCGCATATCAGCACGGAAATGTCGAAGCTGACCGGTGGCCTGCCGTTGCCGCCGGGCTTCAAGCTGCCGTTCTAAGACCTCCAGCGTATCCGGCATCGGCATGGCGGTCAGCGATATCGATCGGTTGATCCAGATCCTGGCGCGCCTGCCGGGTCTTGGCCCGCGCTCGGCGCGCCGTGCCGTGCTGTTCCTGATCAAGAAGCGCGAAGGCTTGTTGCTGCCGCTGATCCAGGCGATGCAGGATGTGGCGAGCTCGATCAAGCCCTGTGCCATCTGCGGCAATCTCGACAGCAGCGATCCCTGCGCCATCTGCCAGGATGCGCGCCGCGACGGCGGCTCGATCTGCGTCATCGCCGATGTCGCCGATCTCTGGGCGCTGGAGCGCACGGCCGCCTATCGCGGACGTTATCATGTGCTGGGTGGCGTGCTCTCGGCCCTCGATGGCATCGGCCCAGAACAGCTCAATCTCGGCTCGCTCTATCGTCGCGTCGAAGCAGGGGACGTCAAGGAAGTGATCCTGGCGCTCGGTGCCACGGTCGATGGCCAGACCACGGCGCATTACATCAGTGACCGTCTGCGCAGCTCAGGGGTGACGGTCTCGCGCCTCGCCCATGGCGTGCCGGTCGGCGGCGAGCTCGATTATCTCGATGATGGCACGCTGATCCAGGCGCTCAAGGCCCGCAGCAAGCTCTGATCAGGACCACGCGTCCCGCGCGCTTCACCACCCCGTGAAGCCATCTTTTTGCGGGTGTTTCGTCATAGTTTTTCCGCAATTCCGCGTTCATGATGCGCCTGTCTGCAAGTTATCTTGCGGCGCTGATCTTGACCGAAAAGGAATCGCCATGCGCTCGACGCTGCTCGCTGCCACCGCCTTGTTGTCTTGCCTCGCCATGCCGGCTTTGGCCGATGAGGTGCAGGTGACACCGGAGAGCCAATCGGCAGTCGCCGTCACCATCTATAACAGCGACCTCGCTTTGGTGCGCGACAGTCGCAAGGTGACCCTGAGCCAGGGCGACAATGATCTCGCCTTTATCGAAGTCTCCGGCGGCATCCGCCCGGAGACGGCGCTCCTCACGGCGCAGAACGACCCGATCTCGGTCATCGAGCAGAATTTCGACTTCGACCTGCTGACGCCGCAGAAGATCCTTGAGAAGTCGGTCGGCCAGCAGATCCGCGTCATCCGCACCAACCCGCAGACCGGCCAGGATTCCTCGGAAGACGCGACGGTATTGAGCGTGGCCGAAGGCGCCGTTGTCCTGAAGATCGGCGACCGCATCGAGACGGCAGTGCCGGGGCGCCTGGTCTTCAGCACCGTGCCGGCCAATCTCCGCGCCCGTCCGACTTTGGTCGTCAAGCTCAGCAGCGAGAAGGCCGGCGAGACGCCGATGGTGCTCTCCTATCTGACCCGTGGCCTCTCCTGGGCGGCAGACTACGTGGCGGAGCTGTCGCCGGATGAGAAGACCATCGATCTCAATGGCTGGGTGACGCTGACCAATCAGAGCGGCATCACCTATAACAATGCCAAACTGCAGCTGGTGGCCGGTAACGTCAACCAGGTGCGCGAGGCGATGAAGCCGATGGCAATGGGGATGGCCCTCGATGCGGCGGCGCCGGCGCAGAAGATGCGCGAGGAAGCCGCTTTCGAATATCACCTCTATAGCCTGGACCGGCCGACCACCATCCAGCAGAACCAGGCCAAGCAGGTCTCGCTGCTGACGGCGGCTTCGATCCCGGTCGAGAAGCAGTATCTCTTCACCAATCTCGCCGGCAATTTCGGCGGCTATCTCGATCGCAGCGCCGCCGATCCGCAGCGCGTCAATGCCTCGGTCCGTCTCAAATTCGAGAATGACGAGGCCTCGAAGCTCGGCATGCCGCTGCCGCAAGGCACCATCCGCGTCTACAAGGCCGACCAGGCGGGCGACGCGATCTTCGTCGGTGAGGATCACATCGATCACACGCCGAAGAACGAGCATGTCGATCTGACCCTCGGCGAGGCTTTCGACGTGACGGCGCGGGCGAAGCAGGTCAGCTTCGACAAGCTCAGCGATCATGTCTTTGAAAGCTCTTACGAGATCGAGCTGAAGAACGCCAAGAAGGAAGCGATCACCACCACCCTGCGCGAGGCGATGCCCGGCCAGTGGAAGATCCTGGAAGAGAACAACAAGCATGACGAGTTCAATGCCGGGACAGCGCAATGGCAGGTCCAGGTGCCGGCCGAGGGCAGTGCCAAGCTGACCTACAAGGTGCGGATCTCTTACTAAGCTTCAAGAGGCTGATCGATCGGAGGGCGGGGTGAAAATCCCGCCCTTTATCCTATGCGGTGCACCCAGGTTTGCGATTTTCGCCGGCCCGAAAGCCTGTCAAAGTTGCGGGTAAAACAGGGGGAGAAAATCATGCAGCCGGGCGAGGAATATGACGAGGCGATGGTGGCGGCGCTGGAACTGCTCTGGGGCGAGGGCTTCCTGTCGCCGGGCGGACCCGCTGAAGTCGCCGAGATCCTCAAGGGCAGCTCGATCGCCGGCAAGACGGTGATGGATGTCGGCTGTGGCATCGGCGGCATCGATCTCTTGCTGGCTACAAATTATGGCGCGGCGCAGGTGACCGGCATCGATGTCGAGGCGCCGAATATCGTGCTCGCCAGCAAGCGGGCGCAGGCCAAGGGCCTTGCCGACCGGGTCGTCTACAAACTGGTGGAGCCCGGACCGTTTCCCTTCGCCGATGCCAGTTTCGATGTGGTCTTCAGCAAGGATGCGATGATCCATATCCCCGACAAGGAGACGTTGTTCCGTGACGTCTTCCGGGTGCTGAAGCCAGGCGGGTTGTTTCTCGCCAGCGATTGGCTGCGCGGCGACGACAAGTCCTCCAGTGCCGAGATGGAACGCTATGTCGGTTTGGAGGGACTGTCTTTCGCCATGGCCTCGCCGCAGCGCTATGAAGCGGCGATGCGCGCCGCTGGCTTCCAGGAGGTCGAGGTCAGGGACCGCAATGCCTGGTATCTCGCGACCGCCCGCAATGAGCTGGCGCAGATCAACGGCCAGTTCCATGCGCGGCTGGTGGAGCTTGTGGGAGCTTCAGAGACCGATCGCCAGACGCAGGTCTGGGAGGCGATGATTATTGTGCTTGAAAGTGGCGAGCTGCGGCCGACGCATCTGAAGGCGAGACGGCCGTAAGCTGGCCCCTGTCTTCTCCCTCGCTCCGCCCCATCGGCGGGCGGGGAGAGGGTCAGGGTGAGGGGTGGCGTCCAAGTATCCCGATATAGAGGTCTCGACTGGATCTCGTATCCAAAAAAGAATGAGGGGCGCTTGCCCCTCACCCTAACCCTCTCCACCGTCGGCGGACGGGGAGAGGGAACTCAATTGAGGCTCGATCGAGGCCTCAAGCCTTCATGTAACCGGCGGCCTTCAGGTCCTGCATCGTCGCTTCGATCGACTGGCGCAGAATGGCGACCAGTTCATCGACCTGGCCGCGGGTCAGGACCAGCGGCGGGGAGATGATGTTGAGGGCGCCGATCGGGCGCACGATCAGGCCGAACTTCTCGGCATGGTCGGCGATCCGCTTGCCGATATTGACCTCGTCCGGGAACAGCTCCTTGGTGGCCGGATTGGCGACGTTCTCGACGCACATCATGAACTGATGACCGCGGACATCGCCGACGATCGGCAGATCCTTGAGGCTTTCCAGCCGCTCGCGCAGATAGGGGCCCACCTCGCGCACATGGCCGCAGAGATTGTCCCGTTCCATCACCTCGATATTCGCCAAGGCGGCGGCGCAAGCGATCGGATGGCCGGAATAGGTATAGCCATTGGTGAACCAGCCATCGGGATCTTCCGAGCTGATCACCTCATGGATCTTGTCCGAATAGATGCAGGCGCCCAGCGGCTGATAACCGGAAGTAAGGCCCTTGGCGCAGACGATCATGTCCGGGACGATGCCGAAGACATCTTCCGAGGCGAAAAAATGGCCGAGGCGGCCGAAGCCGGTCACCACTTCGTCGGAGACATAGAGCACGTCATGCTTGCGGCACATCTCCAGCGTGCGCTGGTGATAGCCCTTGGGCGGGACGATGACGCCACCGGCACCCAGCACCGGCTCGGCGAAGAAGGCGGCGACATTGGCAGCGCCCAGTTCCAGGATCTTGTCCTCGAGGTTCTTCACCAGGTGATCGCAGAACTGTTCTTCGCTCATGCCCTCGGGACGGCGATAGCCGTTGGGCGAGGCGATGTGATGCACGAAGTCGGTGACGAAATGCAGGTTCGGATGCCGGTCGGCCGGCTTGCCGCTCATCGAGCCCGTCAGATAGGTGCTGCCATGATAGCCATCGAGGCGGCAGATGATGTGCTTCTTCTCGCGCATGCCGCGCTTGCTCTGATAATACTGGATCAGGCGCACGGCGGTATCATTGGCGGTCGAGCCGCCGCAGGTGAAGAAGACGTGGTTGAGATCGCCGGGGGCGAGCTCGGCCAGCTTCGCCGCCAGTTCCGCCGCGGGGATATTGGTCGTGTCGACGAAGGGATTGAAATAAGCAAGCTGCATCGCCTGGCGGCTGATCGCATCAACGATCTCGCGCCGGCCATAGCCAATATTGACGCACCACAGGCCGCCGATGCCGTCGAGATAGCGCTTGCCGCTGGCGTCATAGACATAGGCGCCTTCGGCACCGGCCATGATCAGCGAGCCGTCCTTCTTGAAGCTGTCGAAATGAGTCCAGGGATGCAGGAAATGGTCGCGGTCCTTGCGCCAGATCTCCTGGGCGTCGTTGCGGTTGAGCGGCTGAAAGCCGGTATGAGTCGCAGCGGAAACCTGGGCCGTTGCTGTTGCCATATTGGCGGCTGTGGGCGGGGTCATGATGGCTCCTCCTGGGTGTCGCCTATTTCAATAATGATTTTAATTTTATAATCGTTTCAAAATTTTTCGGCAAGGGCCTATGATGCGCTGGCCGCGATCTTATTTTCTGTTGCTGCGGATGAGGTGATCGCCGATCTTTCTGGCACCACCCGGCCGCGACTCGGGATGCTCCGATCGACTACTCTCAAGTTATTGTAATATAAGGATTTAGAGAGCCGTATGGCCGGTCTACGCGATCAACAGAAGCAGAAGCGGCGCGATGCCATCCTGGCGGCCAGTGCCCGGCTCTTTGGCCAGCAGGGCTATGCGGCGACCAGCATGGAAGAGATCGCCGCCGCCGCCGAACTCTCGGTCGGGACGCTCTACAACTATTTCAAATCCAAGGGCGATATCACGCTCGCCCTCTACCGGGCCGATCTCGAACTGGTGCGCCAGGCGAGCGAAGCTGTGATCAGCGCGCCGCCGGCCGATCCCGCCAAGGCGATCATCCGGCTGATGGAAGCCGATCTCAATACCACGCCGGATTATCTCGACGGCAATGCCTGGCAGGAATTGATGGTGGCGGCCTTCACTAGCCCCAGCTCGATGATGGCGGCGGAATGGGAGGGCGGCGATCTCATGCGGGTCGATCTCTTCCACCGCCTGCTGGTCTCGCTGCAGGCACATGGTCATATCGCCAAGGAAGCGGATACCCGCAGCGTCGCCGAAATCCTCGGTGCTCTCAGCCTGACCTATTTCATGCATTGGCTGGTCAACCTGAAGACCGGCCGCATCACCCAGGACGTGTCGCCGATCTCCGGCGACAGCAAGCGCATGCTCAACCGCCAGATCAAGCAGATCGTCGCGGGATTGAACGACTAGCGGTCTTTCTGCCGCCTTCCCCTCACCCCAACCCTCTCCCCACAAGCGGGGCGAGGGAGCGCATTCTTATGGGGGACGGGTGATGCGATTATCGAGTGGGGCCGAGGCTGCGGCCTCCTCTTCTCCCTCGCCCCGCCGCCGACGGCTGGGGTGAGGGGCGGGGTGAGAGGGCTTGCGGATCGACTTATTTCGGCTTCGCCAGCTGCAATCCATAGCGGGTCATCATTGCGATCATCTTGGTGGGATCGGGCGGGCCGCCGGCATTCACCACTTCGGCGACATCGCGGAAATATTGCGCACCGATATCGGGGGTGAGGATGATCAGCGCCCGCGCCGTTTCGCCATGCGGATTGCTGAAGGCATGGACCGAGCCGCGCGGCGTATACATGCGCTCGCCTGGCACGAGGTCGCGGGTTTCATCATCGACTGAATAGCGCAATTTGCCTTCCAGCACATAGACGATCTCTTCATTATCGCGATGGCTGTGGGCCGGTGGCACGCGGGCACCCGGCGGCACCGTCAGCTCGAACATGCCGGAAGCAGCACCGGTCACGGTGCCGTCCATCAGGTACCGGATCTCCAGCTGGCCGGCCTTGATCACCGGCTGCTCTTGCGGCTGCATGCTCTTCTCCCCTCCGCAGTTCCTTAGCGCGCCGCCGGCTCGACCCGCAGGATGGTGCCGTTGACGCCGGTAATGGTGACATTGCTGCCGGCGGGGGAATCGATGCCCTCGACGCGCCAGATGCTGTCATTGACGCGCGCTGTGCCACGGCCATTGACGATGGCTTCGGTCAGCACCACGGTGCGGCCGATCAGCTGTTCGCCGCGCCGGTTGAGTGTGCTCTCGCCGCCGCTTTTGATCAGGCGCCGGCCGATGCGATGCCAGGCGACGAGGCTCAGCATGGCGAGGATGGCGAAGATGACGATCTGCGCCTCCCAGCCGATCCCGGAGAAAATGAGCACGATGACGCCGGTCAGGGCGGCGGCCCCGGCCAGCCAGATGCAGAAAAAACCCGGCGCGATCATCTCGATGATCCCGAGCAGGACCGCGAGGATCCACCAGTGCCAGAAAGCGACTTCAGTGAAGAGCGGGGGCATCGGAAATTCCTCTATGCGCCGATCGCGCTCAACTGTTCGGCACGCGCGGCACGCTGCCGCCGCGGCCGTGGCTCTGCTGCTCCAGTGACTGCTTCGCCAGCTCGGCGATGCCGCCGATGGCGCCGATCACATTGGCGGCTTCCAGCGGCATCAGGATGAGCTTCTGGTTGGGCGCCGAAGCGATCTGCTGCAATGCCTCCACGTAGCGGGTGCCGAGGAAGTAGTTGATCGCCTGGATATCGCCCTTGGCGATCGCTTCGGAGACGACGGCGGTGGCCTTGGCTTCCGCCTCGGCTGAGCGTTCCCGGGCTTCCGCTGCCCGGTAAGCCGCCTCGCGCTTGCCTTCAGCCGAGAGGATGGCGGATTGCTTCTCGCCCTCCGCTTTCAAGATCGCGGCCTGGCGCAGGCCCTCGGCTTCCAGGATGGCGGCGCGCTTGTCGCGCTCGGCCTTCATCTGACGCGCCATGGATTCGACGAGGTCGCGCGGCGGGGCGATGTCCTTGATCTCGATGCGGGTCACCTTGACGCCCCAGTTGCTGGTGGCGTCATCGACCACATGCAGCAAGCGCGTATTGATCTGGTCGCGCTGGGAGAGCAGCTCATCGAGATCGAGCGAGCCCATCACCGTACGGATATTGGTCATGGTGAGGTTGAGGATGGCGTTTTCCAGGTTGTTCACTTCATAGGCCGACTTGGCGGCATCGAGCACCTGGTAGAAGACGACGCCATCGACGCTCACCATGGCATTGTCCTTGGTGATGATCTCCTGGGTCGGCACGTCGAGCACCGATTCCATCATGTTGACGCGGGCGCCGATGCGGTCGAAGAAGGGAACGATGAAGGCGAGGCCGGGCTTCAAGGTCTGGGTATAGCGGCCAAACCGCTCCACCGTCCATTCGCGGCCCTGCGGCACCGATTTGACCGACATCGACACCACAATCACCGCCAGTACCACCAGCACCAGCGCAAAGACGCTCGCGGTTCCTAATTCGAACATCGCCTTTTACCCTCCCCAAAACGGCTTTCGCCGCGCCCTTAAGAGCATTTGGTCAGTTTCGGCGAATTTGCAAGCGATAGAATGATTAACGGCAGAGCTCTGCCCGTCCTGCGCGAAATCGACACATGGCGGCCATCATCGTGAAATCCCACCTGATCGGATCGCCGGGCTCGCGGCGACGCATTCACGCCACAGTCGGTCAGGCTTGATAAACATTCATATATTGTTATATATAGATACATGAATGTTATGTCCTCATCGAAAAACGGCCAGGCTGCGCGGCGCTCGCGCAAGAAAGGCCAGGAAGAAGCCACGGCTGCCGGTGCGGCGGCGGCGGAAGCTTTCCTCAAGGCGCTCGCCAACCAGCACCGGCTGCTGTTGCTGTGCAGCCTGATCGAGGGGGAAGCCGCCGTGGGCGATCTCGCACAGCGGCTCCGGCTCAGCCAGCCCAATGTCTCGCAGCATTTGGCGAAGATGCGGGCGCTGGGACTGGTCGCGGCGCGGCGTGAGGGGACGACGATCTATTATCGCATTGGCGATGCCGCGGTCGTGCCGATCGTCGAAGCCTTGTATCGCAAATTCTGCAGCTAGGGATGCCGGTTGGATGCTGGTCGATTCCACTTCATTTGCCATGGCCTTCGCAGGTGGCCTGCTGATCGGTGCTGCGACACTGGTGTTGCTACTGGGCTTGGGGCGCGTTGCCGGCATTTCGGGCATTCTTGGCAACGCCCTGGAGATGGCCGGTTCCGGCCTCGGGCGTTTCTGGCGCCTCGCCTTTCTCTGCGGATTGGTCATCGCCGCGCCGATTGCCGTGGCGGCAGGGTGGGGACGTGTTGCACCGCCGCTGGAGAGCAATCTCCTGGTGCTGATCGTGGCCGGCTTGCTGGTCGGTTACGGCACCAGGCTCGGCAGTGGTTGTACCAGTGGCCATGCCGTTTGCGGTCTGGCCCGTTTCTCCAAGCGCTCGCTGGTGGCGACGGCGGTTTTCATGGCAAGCGCCGCGGTGGTCGCGTTCCTGCGTCGCCATCTGTTGGGAGGTTGAGATGCGCCAGATTCTCGCCGCCCTGGTTGCCGGCTTGCTCTTCGGCACCGGCCTTGTCGTCTCCGGCATGAGCCGGCCGGAAAAGGTGCTGGGTTTTCTCGATATCGGCGCCTTCCCGCAGGGCAGCTGGGATCCCAGCCTGGCTTTCGTCATGGCGGGAGCATTGCTGGTCGCGATACCGGGCTTCGCGCTCGCGCGGCGTCGCGCCCAGCCGGCTTTCGATACCCGGTTTCACCTGCCGAGCAGCACGTCGCTTGACGGCAAGCTGATCCTGGGCGCGGTTCTCTTCGGCATCGGCTGGGGCCTCGTCGGTTACTGCCCCGGCCCGGCTTTGACGGCGCTACTCCTGGTGCCACAAGCCTGGCCCTTCATCGTCGCGATGATGGTCGGCATGATCCTCTTTCGCCTGTCGGAAAGACATGCCGAGGGCAACAGGCTCTAGCCTTCCGGCAGCAAGCTCGGTGAACCGCTAAGAGCAGCCGCATCCGCCGGCGCTTCCAGTTCCAGCTCGGCGATTTCGCCGCCGCGCTTGACGATCTTCTCGGTGGAGATGCGGATCTTGCGCAGATCCTCCGATCCCTGGTCGTAATGCTTCTGCAACTGGCCGACCCGGTCGTCGAGGCGGTCCACGTCCTTGACGAGATCGCCGATCTTGGCCTGCAGGATATGGGCCTGTTCGCGCATGCGCACGTCCTTCAAGACGGCGCGGATGGTGGTCAGCGTCGCCATCAAGGTGGTGGGCGAGACGATCCAGACGCGGAGCCGCGCCGCTTCCTCGACCAGGCCGGGGAAATTGGCATGCAACTCGGCATAGACCGCTTCCGAGGGCAGGAACATCAGCGCCGATTCCGCCGTCTCGCCGGGCACGATATATTTCTCGGCAATGGCCTTCATATGGTTGCGGATGGCGAGGGTGAAATCGCGCTTGGCTACCACCGTCATCGCTTCATCGCGGGCATCGCGCAAGGCGCGATAGGCTTCCAGCGGGAACTTGGCATCGACGGCGATGGAGCCTGGCGGGTTCGGGAGCTTCAGCAGGCAGTCGACCCGCTTGCCGTCGCCGAGCGGTGCCTGGAATTCATAATGGGCAGCAGGCAGGGCCGATTGCACGATGTCCTGCAACTGGATCTCGCCGAAGGCGCCGCGGGCCTGCTTGTTGGACAACACATTCTGCAGGTCGACCACCTGGGAGGAGAGGTCGGTGATGGTCTTCTGCGCGGCATCGATGGTGGCGAGGCGCTCGCGGAGATCCGCCAGGGTCAAGCCGGTCTGGGTGGCGCTCTCCTGCAGCCGGTCGCTGACCCGGTGGGAGAGCGAGGCGAGCCGCTCGTCCAAGGCTGTCATCAGCGCCCGCTCCTGGACCTGCAGCCGCTCGGCGAGTGCCGTCTGGGTGGCGGCCTGGCTCTGGGCGTGATGGCTGGCGAGCTGCTGGATCTGGCCGGCGAGCTGGCCGAGCTGTGCCTCGGCAATCTGGCCGGCGGCAGTCGCCGAGGCCGGCCGGCGCAGGATCAGCACCAGCAGCAAAATCAGCAGGCCGGCGCAAAGCCCGGCCAGAAGCAGGGTGGTGGGGTTCAAGTCCATGAAGTTCCTAGTAATTTGCAGGGCTGCTTGGCCCGAATCGGGGCCAAAACCGCACGGCTGTCGCTTGACGATACAGGGGGAAAACCATAGGTAAAGCCGAAAGGATATTTGCCATGGCCCTGTTGCCCATTCTCGTTGCGCCGGATCCCCGGCTGAAAAAGATCGCCAAGCCGGTTGCGGCCGTGGATGCCACGGTGCGCCAGCTGATGGACGATATGCTGGAAACCATGTACCGGGCGCCGGGCATCGGCCTCGCCGCACCCCAGGTCGGCGTGCTGCAGCGGGTCATCGTGCTCGATCTTGCCCATGAGGACGAGAAGCCGCAGCCTTTGCGCATGGCCAACCCAGAGCTGGTCTGGGTCTCCGATGACGACGCCTCCTATAATGAGGGCTGTCTGTCGGTACCGGATCACTATGCCGACGTGGTCCGCCCGGCGGCGATCCGGGTGCGCTATCTCAACGAGAACAACGAAAGCAAGGAGCTGGAGGCGGATGGCCTGCTGGCGACCTGCATTCAGCACGAGATCGACCACCTCGACGGCGTCCTCTTCATTGATCATCTGACGGCGCTGAAGCGCAATGTCATCCTGCGCAAGCTGCTGAAGGCAAAGAAGAGCGAGCCGCGCGGCAATGCCGCCGCCGCCGCCGATGGCTTCTGAGGCCGCAGATGGCATCTTCGGCCGAGGCAGCGCCCCGCCGCCAGCGCATCGTCTTCATGGGCACGCCGGATTTCGCCGCCGTCGCCTTGCAGGCCCTGGTGGCAGCGGGTGACGAGCTGGGCCATGAGGTGGTTGCGGTTTATTCCCAGCCACCGCGCCCCGCCGGACGCGGCCATCAATTGCAGCAAAGCCCGGTGCATCAACTGGCGGAGAGCCAGCGCATCAAGGTATTGACGCCGCTCAGCCTGAAGACGCCGGAAGCGATCGCCGAATTCGCGGCACTCGAGGCCGATGTCGCCGTGGTTGCCGCTTACGGCCTGATCCTGCCGCAGGCGGTGCTCGATCTGCCGCGCTATGGCTGTCTCAACATCCATGCCTCGCTGCTGCCGCGCTGGCGCGGTGCCGCGCCCATCCAGCGCGCCATC
>DATMUQ010000088.1:0-2340 GCA_035563795.1 Terriglobales bacterium
GCAGATGGTTGATCGCTTCGGCGATCCAGCGCCCGAGAATGAGAAAGGGATAAGCCGGGCGGGCCCGCTGCGGGAAGAGCCAGAACCAGCCGGCGGCACTGGCACAGATCGACAGGATCCGCCACATCAGCACCCAGCTCAACTGCCAGCCGGCACCGGCCAGTGCAGCCAGCACCGCTGCCAGGTCATGGGTTGCCATGACGCTGATGAAAATGGCGAGACCGATTGCCAGACCCAGAAGAGCGCGGTGTTTCATCCCATTGCTCGCAAGCCGATACAGCAGCGGTTCAAGGAGCGCGACCGACGACCGGGGCTGCCTGCGCCGCGCCATATCACTGGACCATCAGCAGCTGATACTATCCTATCACGCGCGTGCAGAAGCGATGCCTGTGGAGTGCAACCGATGACGGTCACGATAAGATCCCTGACGGCGGCGGATGCCGATGTGGTGGCGACCATGTCGCGCAACTTCCACCTCTACCTCCAGGCCTTGGGCGATACCGATCCCTATGGCTTCAACCGCCGGCGCTATCTGGAGGATGGCTTCGGCAAGGACCCCGCTTTCGGCGGCTTTCTCGCCGAGGCCGCGACGGGCCCGGCCGGCTATCTGCTGCATTGCCCCAATTACGACGTCGATCTCGCCATCCGCCAGGTGATGGTGATCGACCTCTGGGTCGAGCCCTCAGTCCGCGGATCCGGTACCGGCCGCAAGCTGATGCAGGCCACCGCCGATTACGCCCGAAATCGGGGCGCCAAGCGCCTCATCTGGGCTGTCCTGCGCAGCAACCGGATGGCAGTGGATTTCTACCGCCGCCTCGGCGCCGAGACGATCGAGGCCCTGGATTGGATGACCCTGCCGGTCGGGAACTAGCCGCCGGCAGCCTTCTGCGCGCCGAAATGCCCAGGTAGAAATTTTCGGCTTTTCGCCACCGGGCCCTTGCAGACGGGAGATCCGCATCCCACTTCCACAGGTATAGGAGCACATGCTCCTATTTCTTTTAACCATTTAAGAGCATATACTCTTAAATACCGAAGGAGAGGGCCATGTCCAAATCTGAGATTCTGGTCAGCGGTGCGACCGGGCGTACTGGCGGTGCCGCCATCGACGAGCTGCTCAAGATGGGCAAGCGCGTACGGGCCTATGTGCGATCGGATGATAGCCGGGCAGCCGCTCTGCGGCAGCGCGGCGTCGACATCGCGGTCGGCGATTTCACCGATCTCGACGCTGTCCGGGCGGCGCTGGAAGGCGTCAACGCGGCCTATTTCCTGCACCCGATCGCACCCGGCATCATCGGCGCCGCCGCCTATTTCGCCCAGGCCGCCAAGGAAGCGGGAGTGAAGGCGATCGTCAACATGTCGCAGATTTCGGCGCGGCGCGAATCGAAGAGCCATGCGGCCCAGGACCATTGGGTCTCCGAACGGGTGTTCGACTGGTCAGGTGTCGCGACCACCCATCTCCGCCCCACTTTCTTCGCCGACTGGCTCATCTATCCGCATTTCGCCCAGGAAATCCGGGCCAAGAGCAAGATCGAGTTCCCCTTCGAGAACGGGCGCCACGCCCCGATCAGTTCGGAGGACCAGGGACGCGTCATCGCCCATCTTCTCGCCAAGCCCGCCGGCCATGAGGGCAAGATCTATACCCTGCACGGGCCGGTCGAGATGAATCATGCCGAGATCGCCGCCGTCATGAGCGACGTGCTGGGCCTGAAGATCGCCTATGCCCCGAGCTCGATCGACGAATTCCGCGAGAAGATGGAAAGCCGCTATAAGTTCCCGCCTTTCCTGGTGCAGCATCTGGTCGAAGTCGCCCAGAACTACCGCGAAGGCATCTTCGCCGGAACCAATGATATCGTCGAGAAGGTCACCGGAACGCCGGCTTTGTCGGTCCCGGCCTTTATCGACAAGCACCGGAACGTGTTTGCCTGAGAGAGCATGGCGGGCCGGGCAAGCCAAGTGAGGGTATGAGGCAGTAAAATGCAGACGATCAAGCAACCACTCGGCATCGATCAGTGCAACTGCTTCACCATGCGCAAGGCGGCCCGGCAGATCTCCCGTCTCTACGACACCTTTCTCGAACCGACCGGCCTCAGGATCACGCAATTCCTGACCCTGGCGGCCTTGAATGAACTGGGCAGTGCCGCCGTCAATGCCCTGGCCGAACGGCTTGATATCGAACGCACGGCGATGGGCAAGATGGCCGGCTTCCTGGAACGTGACGGCCTGGTCACGATCAAGCCGTCGCCGACGGATGGGCGCAGCCGCATCATCGAGCTCACCCGCAAGGGCAGTCGCCTGCATGAGGAGGCGGCCCCCCTCTGGCGGGCGGCGCAACGGCAATTC
>DATMUQ010000089.1:0-2062 GCA_035563795.1 Terriglobales bacterium
TGGCGGCAGCAGCCTGCCACTGCCTGTTCCCAGCCGGTCATGTGCGAGGTGATTGCCTCCGCCCGCCGGCCTGTCTATCTAAGCGCGTTCCAGGAGCGCCGCTGTGATGGCCGAAACCCGATCACGTCCGGCGCGCGGACCCGTCATCAATACCCAGTCAGCTATCCCAGTCAGGAGCCTAAGTTGGACCGTCAGCCCGTCGCGAGTTTCGCCGAAATCCGTCAGATCATGCGGGAGGTGCCCGGACCTGATCTCGAAGCCGCCAGCCAGACAGCCGCCCGCGAGGCCGTGCTGACCAAGCCGGCCGGCGCCCTCGCCCGGCTGGAAGAGATCACCCACTGGCTGGCCACCTGGCAGGGCAAGCATCCGCCCACAGTCAATCATCCGCGTGTCGCCGTCTTCGCCGGCAACCATGGCGTCGCCGATCTCGGCGTCTCCGCCTATCCCAAGGAAGTCACCGTGCAGATGGTGCTGAACTTCCAGTCGGGTGGTGCCGCGGTCAACCAGCTCTGCAAGAATGCCGATGCCGATCTCCGCGTCTATGAGATGTGCCTCGACCAGCCGACCGCCGATTTCACGCAAGGGCCGGCCCTGACCGAGGAAGAGACTGCCCGCGCCATGGCCTATGGCATGATGGCGGTCGAGCCCGGCATCGATCTTCTCTGCCTCGGTGAAATGGGCATCGCCAATACCACCAGCGCCTCTGCCATGGCCGCTGCTTTGTTCGGCGGCTCCGGCACCGATTGGGCCGGCCCCGGCACCGGCGTCCATGGCCAGCAGCTGAGCCGCAAGGCGGAAGTGATCGATCTCGGCCTCAAGCGCCATGCCGCCGTGTTCAATGACGGGCTGGCCATCATGCAATGCCTGGGCGGCCATGAACTCGCCGCCATCGCCGGCGCCGTGATTGCCGCGCGCATCGCCCGCATCCCCGTCCTGCTCGACGGCTTTGCCTGCACGGTGGCCGCTGCCACCCTGCTGAAGCTCGACAGCCATGCCCTGGACCACTGCCTGGTAGCGCATTGCTCGGCCGAGCCGGGCCATCGCAAGTTCCTGGAAAAGATCAACAAGAAGCCGTTGCTTGATCTTGGCATGCGGCTCGGCGAAGCTTCCGGCGCGGCCCTGGCGATCCCCCTGATTCGGGCGGCCGCCATGTGCCATAACGGCATGGCGAGCTTCGCGGAAGCCGGCGTCAGCAACAAAGACTAGAGCGCGATCGTTTTTGATGGAAGCGCATAAGCTTCTGTCAAAAACGTGAATCGCCCTCTATCTTGCTGAGTGGAGGCGGATTCACGTTTTAGACAAATCGCGAAGCGATTCCGTCTAAAACGATCCGGCTCCAAGCGGCAGATTTCTGGCAGCGCGGTTGCTCTTCCTCCCGCACCGGATCGCCGGGAGGAGATGAGATGAGCAACCCGCTGCTGCGCGCCTTCGTGCTGGACCGCCTCGGCCTGCGCGGCCCGCTCTGGGCACCCGACCAGGCTGTTGCCGCAGCAACCGCGCTCGGCATGATCCAGATCGATTCCATCCGCGTCATGGGCCTGCGCAATCATGAGCTGGCCTGGGCTGCACGCACCGATGCACCGGTCAGCGCCTTTTATGATCTGGTCTATCAGCAGCGCGGCATGATCGAGACCCATTATCCGGTCTTCGCCACCAGACGCGACTGGCTGCCCTGGTTCCTGCGCGATTTCGACAAGGCGCTCAATGCCGACAGGCTCAAAGAATTGCGCCCGGTCATGCGCAAGATGCTGCGGCACATCGCCGAGCACGGCCCGTCCTCGCCCGCCGATTTTGAATCGGAACGGGTGATCGGCGGTTTCAACACCATCAAGGCCACCACCAAGGCGCTGGAATATCTCTTCTATACCGGTCAATTGCAGATCGTCGGCCGGACCGCGCATTTCCACCGCCTGTTCGATCTCACCGAGCGCGTCGGCACCGATCTGCAGGCACCTCCATCCAATTGGCGGCGCGACAACGGCCTGTTCTTCGTGCAATCGGCGCTCGCGGTGCTGAAGCTCGCCACCGCCCAGCAACTGGCCGAACGGACGGCGCATCATAT
>DATMUQ010000090.1:0-2956 GCA_035563795.1 Terriglobales bacterium
GGAGGAGGCCTGCCAGCGCCTCAAGCCGCGGGCGCTTTATTGCGTGCCGGTGCTGCACAGCCCGACCACCGCCACCATGTCGGTGGAACGGCGGCGTGACATTGCCGAGATTGCCCGGCGCCATCGGCTGATGATCATCGAGGACGACACCTATGGCCTGCTGGCCCGCCAGGCGCCGCCACCCATTGCGCATTACGCGCCGGAACTGACGATCTATCTCAGCGGCCTCGCCAAGGTGATGACACCGGCCCTGCGCGTCGCCTATCTGCTGGCGCCGGATGCGCAGATGGCGCAGCGCCTCGCCACCGCCTTGCGCGCACTGACCGGCATGGCGCCGCCCCTGATGGTGTCGCTGGCCTCGAATTGGATCCGCAGCGGCGAAGCGCAGGAGATCCTCACCGCCTTGCGCCAGGAATCGATGGCACGTCAGCGCCTTGCCGCCGACCTGCTGCCGCCGGAACTGGTGCAGACGGCGCCGGAAGCGCATCACCTCTGGCTGCATCTGCCGCCGAGCTGGTCGCGGGCCGGTTTCGTCGCCCGGCTGCAAAGCCAGCATCTGACGCTGGTGCCGAGCGATGCCTTCTGCGTCCCGCGCGAGGGCGCACCACTGCCGGCACCGGAGGCCGTGCGCCTCTGCCTCGGCGCCGCGCCCGATCAGCGCCTGCTGCACCGGGCACTGATCCTGCTCGCCGTCACCTTGCGCGAACCGCAGATCACCGCGCCGGTCGCCGTGGTCTGAGCGCCTGCCCCAAGACAGATCTGTTCCCGCCCGCGCCCGATATCACGAACAATTTATAGTAGATTATTATCATATAGAACAACTTTAAGAATATAATGATGCCTCCGCCACGGTGAGAGGCAGCGATGCCGAAAACAGCGATGCCCAAGCCAACCAAGATCGCTCAACTGATCCGGCATGGATTTCTGGCCATGAGCCTCCTCGGCCTGGTGGGCTGTAGCAGCGGGACTTCCCAAGTCGGCAAGATGCCGGCCGCACCAGACGCAACGGCGAGCAAAAGCCTCGCCGGCGACATCATCATCGGCGTCGCCGTGTCACTGAGCGGTGAGCGCGCCGATGACAGTGCCGATGTCGTCAACGGGGTGCAGATTGCCGTCGCCGATATCAACAAGAAAGGCGGCCTGCTCGGCCGGCGGCTGCAGGTGGTGACGGCAGATGACCGTTGCGGCATCGCCCGCGCTGAGGAAGCAGCCCGGAAACTGGTCGCCGCCAATATCAGCCTCGCTGTCGGTCATTTCTGTTCGGTGAGCACACATGCCGTCGCCGGCATCTATGCCGCGCGCAACATCGTCGAGATCACGCCGGCCTCGACCTCGACCACCATCACCGAGTTTGCCAAATTGCGGCATTGGACGACCTTGTTCCGGGTAACCGACAACGAAAGCGAGAGTGGTCGCTTCACCGCCCGCTATTTCGTCCAGCATTATGCCGATCGCCCGATCGCCTTCATCCATGCCGACGACCTCTCCGGCGTCACCACGGCCCGGTCGTTTCGTGCCGAGTTGCAGGATCACGGTATGTCACCGGTGATCGACCGGAGCCTGTCGGTGAGCCGCACGGGTTTGGACAATCTCATTGCCGACCTGCGGCAGGCGAACGTGGCGGCGATCTTTATCGCCGGCGATGCAAGCGATACCGGTGCGGCGGTGCGGGCCATCCGCGATGCCGGGATCAACGCCGATGTCTATGGCAGCGCGTGGATTGATGATGAGGCCTTCCACGCAGCAGCAGGGCCGGCGGGCGACGGCACCCGCTTTGGCAAACCCGGCACCATCATCGACGCTTCCCTGGCCCCCGGCCTCGCCGGCAAATATGACGGGAAAGGCACCGCGCATCCGGGCTATGTCGCGCGCGGCTATGCGGCGGTGCAGTCCTGGGCCGCCGGCGTCACTCGCGCCAGCAGCCTCGACGGTACCGCCGTCGCCGCGGCAATGCGCCAGGCGCCCGTCGACACCGCGATCGGCCGCCTCAGCTGGGACGCCAAAGGCGATCTCGAGACCTCACTCTATCGCTGGTATGTCTGGCAGGGCGATGCGTATCGGCTGAATGAGACGGAGTGATGGCGTCAGCAAGCTGACTTTCCGTTCCAGGGCGCAGTACTTATTTCACCCGTTAGAAGCGATTTTCCCCTAGCCCGCTCACGGCGCACATACCTAAGATGGGACCGCATTCCAGCCTCAACGAGGCTGTTGAACAGGGGGAAATATGCGCGACGTGAATTTGGGCCGCCTCTCACAGGCGACGACGATGGCTCTGTGTCTTGGTCTTGCCGGTTGCGCGGCAACCGCTTCGCATCAACCGGCCGCGGAGAACGAAATCGTCATCGGCGTCGCCGGACCGATGACGGGTGATCTCGCAGCCTTCGGCGAGCAGGAGCGCTGGGGCGTCAAGACCGCCATCGCCGACATCAACGCATCCGGCGGGTTGCTCGGCAAGCAATTGCATCTGGAGGTTGGCGATGATCAATGCGATCCGCCACGTGCGACCTCTGTGGCCCATGACATGGTTGCGGATCAAGCTGTTCTGGTGGTCGGACATTTCTGCTCCGGTTCATCCATACCGGCCTCTGAGGTCTACGCCACGCATCAGGTTGTACAGATCAGCCCCGCCTCCACGAACCCACACTTGACGGATAACGGGGCCTCCAAAGGCTGGACTACGCTGTTTCGCACCGCCGATCGCGACAATCGCCAAGGTGTTTTTGCCGCCAACTGGTTCACGAAGGCCTACGCCAATCGCAAGATTGCGGTTCTGACGGACGGCAGCGCCTATGGACAGGGTGTCGTCGATGATTTTGTCGCGACACTGAAATCCGCTGGCGTCACACCAGTTTTCTCCGCTACCTATCGGCAGAAATCGAGAGACTTTTCCGACATCATTGCTAGCCTGAAAAATGTGCAACCGAATGTCGTGTATATCGGCGGCTATCATAATGAT
>DATMUQ010000091.1:0-7173 GCA_035563795.1 Terriglobales bacterium
GGTCGGATTGCCAGGCCGAAGCGCTCCAGGCGCGCATCGATCACCGCGGGCCGGCCGACCAGGACTGGATGTGCAAGTCCTTCTTCGGCCACCGCTTGGGTCGCGCGCAGCACGCGCTCATCCTCGCCCTCGGCATAGACGATGCGGCGCGGATCGCGGCGCGCCCGGTCGAAGATCGGCTTCATGACGAGGCCGGAGCGGAAGACGAATTGCGAGAGCTGGTCGCGATAGGCTTCCCAATCGGTGATCGGCCGGGTGGCGACACCGCTTTCCATCGCCGCCTTGGCGACGGCGGGCGCGATCTCCACGATCAGGCGCGGATCGAACGGCTTCGGGATAATGTAATCAGCGCCGAACTGCAGTTCCTGCTCGGCATAGGCATTGGCGACGACATCGGAGACGTCGGCGCGCGCCAGGGCCGCAATCGCCTGCACGCAGGCAACTTTCATGGCTTCATTGATGGCCGTCGCGCCGACATCGAGCGCGCCGCGGAAGATATAGGGAAAGCAGAGGACGTTGTTGACCTGGTTCGGGTAGTCCGACCGGCCGGTGGCGATGATCGCATCGGGACGAACAGATTTCGCATCCTCCGGCATGATTTCCGGCGTCGGATTGGCGAGGGCAAAAATCAGCGGCCGCTCGCCCATGCTGGCGACCATCTCCTTGGTGACGACGCGGGGCGCCGAGAGGCCGAGGAAGACATCGGCACCGGCGATGATGTCGCTGAGGCTGCGCGCATTGGTCTTCTTGGCATAGCGCGCCTTGCGCGGATCCATCAGTTCCGTGCGGCCCTCATAGACCACGCCGGCGATATCGGTGACGAAGATGTTCTCGATCGGCAGGCCCATGGCCACCAGGAGGTCGAGGCAGGCGAGCGCGGCAGCACCGGCGCCCGAGGCGACCAGCTTGATATCCTCGATCTTCTTGCCGACCACGGCGAGGCCGTTGACCATGGCGGCGGCAACGATGATCGCCGTGCCGTGCTGGTCGTCATGCATCACTGGAATCTTCATCCGCTCCTTCAGCTTCTTCTCGATCTCGAAGCATTCGGGTGCCTTGATGTCTTCCAGGTTGATGCCGCCGAAGGTCGGCTCCAGGGCTGCGACGATGTCGACGAACTTGTCCGGGTCAGTCTCATTGATCTCGATATCGAAGACGTCGATATCGGCGAATTTCTTGAAAAGGACCGCCTTCCCTTCCATCACCGGTTTGGCCGCCAGCGGCCCGATCGAGCCGAGGCCAAGCACGGCGGTACCGTTGCTGATGACGGCCACCAGGTTGGCCCGGCTGGTCATTTCGGCAGCGGCGGCGGCATCGGCGACGATCGCCTCGCAGGCGGCGGCGACGCCCGGGGAATAGGCCAAGGCCAAGTCGCGCTGGTTGGCCAGCGGCTTGGTCGCCATGATCGCCAATTTGCCTGGTTTCGGCCGCCGGTGATAATCCAGCGCCGCTGCCTTCAGGCTTTCATCCGCCATGCTATTGCCCCGCCGTCATGATTTTGTCGGTTAACGGCGCGGATTATAGCGGCCCTACCTGGCAAGGCCAGGAGGGAATGAGAATCTGTCTATTTTTTTCAGGGAGTTACCGTCCAGGAGCTGAAGCTCCGGATCAGGCCAGATGGTGCGGTCGAGAAGACTCGAACTTCCACGGGTTGCCCCACAGCGACCTCAACGCTGCGCGTCTACCAATTCCGCCACGACCGCATTCCATGGCTGTTGGGCCAGATTTCAACTCGGCAAGAAGCCCTTGCCTTGGCCCGGCAGGGGGAATAGCAAATCGGCATTGGGTGATCAAGGAAGAAAGCACGCAAGCATGGCCGGAAATGCTGCCCCCCGCCAAAAACCTGCCCCAAATCCGTCCGAGCCGGCTAAATCCTTGGTGGATTGGCGGATTTCCGACGATCTGGTGGCCTATCCGGAGGCGGTGGCGGAAATGGAGGCCCGAGTCCAGGCAATCATCGAGGGCCGCGCCCCGGAACAGGTCTGGCTGCTCGAGCACCCGCCCCTCTATACAGCGGGCACCAGTGCACAGGAAGGCGACCTGTTGGCCCCGGAGCGCTTCCCGGTCTATGCCAGCGGCCGCGGGGGCCAGTACACCTATCACGGCCCCGGCCAGCGCATTGCCTATGTCATGCTGGATCTCAACCAACGCGGCCAGGATCTGCGGCGTTATGTCCGCGACCTCGAGGAATGGGTGATCAAGACCCTCGACCGGCTCAATATCCGCGGCGAGCGGCGCGAGGGCCGGGTCGGCATCTGGGTGGCCGACGGGGCCCGCGAGGACAAGATCGCCGCCATCGGCGTCCGGGTGCGGCGCTGGGTGACCTTCCACGGCATCGCCATCAATGTCGATCCCGATCTCAGCCATTTCGGCGGCATCGTGCCCTGCGGCATCCACCAGACCGAGACCCAGCCCTTCGGCGTCACCTCGATCGCCAAGCTCGGCCAGCTGATCTCCCTGCCGGAGGTGGATATGGTGCTGCGGGAGACGTTCGCCGAAGTCTTCGGCTGAGAGTTCTACCCGCTGCCGGTTCAGACCGTTGGCATCTCGCGGAAATCATCGGCAGCGATGCCCTGGGCCGCGTCGACCGTGACGGAAGTGACGCGCGCCAGGCTGGGGCCGCGATGGCACAGTTCGATCACCTCATCGACCTTGACGCTATGGCCGATGACGAGGGCTTCGACCGAGCCGTCCTTGCGGTTGCGGACCCAGCCGGTGAGACCGCGGGCGGAGGCTTCCGCCACTGTCCACATGCGATAGCTGACGCCCTGGACGCGGCCTTCGATACGCAGGCGAACCGCCTTGTGACCGGCCGGCAGATTGACCGGGCTGTCGCTCATCCGGCGAACTCCATGATGATCTGGTCGACAGCGAGACTGTCACCCGGCTTGGCGCGCAGCGTGACGACCTTGCCGTCGCGTTCCGCCCGTAGCAGGTTCTCCATCTTCATCGCCTCGACCACGGCCAGTTCCTGCCCGGCCTTGACCTCCTGCCCTTCCTTGACCGCCAGCGAGACCAGCAGGCCCGGCATCGGTGAAAGTAGGTATTTCGACATATCGGGCGGCGTCTTTTCGATCATCAGCTCGGCGAGCGCGGCCGCACGAGGCAACAGCACCTGAACCTTCAGTTGCGCGCCGGCATAGGACATATGATAGCCGATGCCATCGCGCTCCACCTGCATGGTCACCAGACGGCCGTCGATGCGGGCGCTGAACAATACCTGATCGAGCTGCCAGTTGCTGACGATCTCGCAGCTGCGCTTGCCGTCGATGACCGCCGTCCCCGAAGCGGTCTCCACCAAGCTCACCGGCCGCGTCAGGTTGCCGATCTTCACCACCCAATGGCCGTTGACCGGCGATTCCCGGGTACGGAAATGCGGCTTCGCCGCCATCGCCCGGCGCGCCTGTGTCTGATGCACGATGGCGGCAACGGCGACGAGATCGGCCATCTCATTCTCGTTGAGCGCGACCCCATGAAAGCCGTCGGGAAATTCCTCGGCAATGAAGCCCGTGGTCAGGCGACCGGCCTGGAAGCGCGGATGCGCCATCAGCGCCGAGAGGAAGCCGATATTGTGGCCGAGACCACGAATATAGAAAGAATCCAGCGCTTCACGCATGGCGCTGATAGCGGCACCGCGATCCTCGCCATAGGTGACCAGCTTGGCAATCATCGGATCGTAGAACATGCTGATCTCGGCGCCTTCATAGACACCGCTATCGACCCGCACCACAGGCCCTTCCGCCGGTTCGCGGTAGCGCACCAGGCGACCGGTCGAGGGGAGGAAATTGCGCAGCGGATCTTCGGCATAGACGCGGGATTCAATCGCCCAGCCCTTGAGCTTGATGTCCGATTGCTTCATCGCCAGCTTCTCGCCGGCAGCAACCTTGATCATCTGCTCGACAAGATCGAGGCCGGTCACCATCTCCGTCACCGGATGCTCGACCTGCAGGCGGGTGTTCATTTCCAGGAAGTAGAAATTGCGCTTGCTGTCGACGATGAACTCAACGGTGCCGGCGGATTTGTATTTGACCGCTTTGGCCAGGGCCACGGCCTGCTCGCCCATCGCCTGGCGCGTGCGTTCGTCAAGGAACGGGCTTGGCGCCTCCTCGATCACCTTCTGGTGGCGGCGCTGGATCGAACATTCGCGCTCGCCAAGATAGAGGCAATTGCCATGGCCATCGGCCAGCACCTGGATCTCGATATGCCGCGGATCGGTGACGAATTTCTCGACGAAGACGCGGTCATCGGCAAAGCTCGCCTTGGCCTCATTGGTGGCCGAGCGGAAGCCTTCACGCGCTTCCTGGTCGTTATGGGCGATGCGCATGCCCTTGCCGCCGCCGCCGGCCGAGGCCTTGATCATCACCGGATAGCCGATCTCGCGGGCGATCTGTGCCGCTTCCTCGGCATCCTTGATGACGCCGAGATAGCCGGGCACCGTGCTGACGCCGGCTTCCTTGGCGAGCTTCTTTGATTCGATCTTGTCGCCCATGGCGAAGATGGCGTGCGGGTCCGGGCCGATGAAGGCGATACCGGCCTTCTTCAGTGCCTCGGCGAATTTCATATTCTCGGAGAGAAAACCGTAGCCCGGATGCACCGCCTCGGCGCCGGTCTTGACGCAGGCTTCGACGATCCGGTCGATCAGCAGATAGCTCTTGGCGGCCGGCGCCTCGCCGATATGCACCGCCTCATCCGCCTCGCGCACATGCAAGGCATCGGCATCGGCGTCGGAATAGACCGCCACCGTCTTGATCCCCATGGCCCGGGCCGTGCGCATGACACGGCAGGCAATCTCCCCGCGATTGGCAATCAGAATCTTCTTGAACATCTTGGCCATTTTTTCCTCGGCAATCCGCTTTCTCGACGTTCCGCTTCCCGACGATCCGTCTTGCCGGTCAAAGGGGGATATTGTCGTGTTTCTTCCAGGGATTGCTCAATTGCTTGTCACGCAACATGGCAAGCGAACGGCAAAGGCGCTTGCGGGTCGAATGCGGCATGATCACGTCATCGATGAAACCGCGCGCCCCGGCGACAAAGGGATTGGCGAATTTCTCGCGATATTCATCCGTTCGGGCGGCGATCTTGTCCTTGTCGCCGATATCGGCGCGGAAGATGATCTCCACCGCACCCTTCGGGCCCATGACGGCGATCTCGGCCGAGGGCCAGGCGAAATTGACATCGCCCCTGATATGCTTCGAGCTCATGACGTCATAGGCGCCGCCATAGGCCTTGCGGGTGATGACGGTGATTTTCGGCACGGTCGCCTCGCCATAGGCGAAGAGCAGCTTGGCGCCATGCTTGATGATGCCGCCATGCTCCTGCGCCGTGCCCGGCAGGAAGCCCGGCACGTCGACGAAGGTGATGATGGGAATATTGAAGCAGTCGCAGAAGCGCACGAAGCGCGCTGCCTTGCGGCTGCTGTCGATATCGAGGCAACCCGCCAGCACCATCGGCTGGTTGGCGACGATGCCCACCGTCTCGCCGCCCATGCGGGCAAAGCCGGTCAGGATGTTCTTGGCGAATTCCGGCTGGACCTCGAAGAAATCACCTTCATCAGCGACCTTGCGGATCAGCTCATGCATGTCATAGGGCTTGTTCGGATTGGCCGGGATCAGCGTATCCAGCGACAGCTCATCGCGATCGATCGGATCCGGCGTCACCCGGATCGGCGACTTTTCCCGGTTCGAGGCCGGCAGAAAATCGACGAAGCGGCGCAGTTGCAGCAAAGCCTCGACATCATTCTCGAAAGCGAGATCGGCAACACCTGACATCTGCGTATGGGTGAGCGCGCCACCGAGCTGTTCGAAGGTCACGGTCTCATGGGTCACCGTCTTCACCACATCGGGGCCGGTGACGAACATGTAGGACGAGTCCTTCACCATGAAGATGAAGTCGGTCATGGCCGGCGAATAGACGGCGCCGCCGGCGCAGGCACCCATCACCAGGGAGATCTGCGGCACGACACCGGAAGCGGTGATGTTGCGCTGGAACACCTCGGCATAGCCGGCCAAGGAGGCGACACCTTCCTGGATGCGCGCACCACCGGAATCGTTGAGACCGATGACCGGTGCCCCCACCCGCATCGCCTGGTCCATCACCTTGCAGATCTTCTCGGCATGGGCTTCCGAGAGCGAGCCGCCGAAGACCGTGAAATCCTGGCTGAAGACGAAGACCAGCCGGCCGTTGATCTCGCCATAGCCGGTCACCACGCCGTCGCCTGGCACCTTGTTTTCGGACATGCCGAAATCGGCGCAGCGATGCTCGACGAACATGTCCCATTCTTCGAAGGAATCGGGATCCAGCAGCAACTCGATGCGCTCACGGGCGGTCAACCGTCCTTTGGCATGTTGCGCCGCGACACGCTTTTCGCCGCCGCCTGCACGCGCAGCAGCCCGCTTTTCTTCCAAGCGCTTCAGAATGTCTTGCATCTTCAATGATCCCCGTTCCGTCCGTTCATCTCTGCCCCGAATTTGAGATGTCGTCGTCTTTTCTTTGTCATGTTGCAGTAGCGAGAAGCTGCCATAGGCCAGGGGCTTTGCCTAGAAGAAATGCACAGCTGTCTATGCTGGGCTGATACGCCTGTTCGCGCTAACAGATTTGCGCCCAAGTTACGACCCTAAGGGCTCGGTCACGCCAGCAAGGCCAGGAAGCGGGCAGCATCGGCGATGTCCGTGGCCAGATTCTGCCGGCGCTCCACGGCCTCGGCATCATCCCCCCAGCGTTCAGCCTGGAACAATTCATCGAGCTGCGCCGCCTGCACTGCCTGTTCGGGCGTCAGATGCCGCTCCAGAATCGCAAGTGCCAGAACGAGCGAGCCGGTCGAACCGGTGAGGCTCGCCACCGCCGTCAATTGCCAGGGGCCGAGCGCCCGCAGGACCCGTTCATATTGCGCCAGGCTGGCCGGCGATTGCGCAATGGCAATGATCCCCGTGGTCGGCTGCAAGGCGGTGTCGAAGCGATGATTGGCCCAATCGAGCAACGGCTGCCAGATCTGTGTCTGGCGCGCGGCCAATTCCTCGGGATGGTCGACCCGGTAGCACAGGAGATCGCTGCCCGCATAGCCGGCTGCCTCCGCCGCAACCTTGTCCCGGTTATGCGCCACGCGATCGATCGTCGTACTGGCGAGCTGCATCAGCGGCATGGTGTGCGGCACGACATGCTCCTGCTGCGCATCCC
>DATMUQ010000092.1:0-3587 GCA_035563795.1 Terriglobales bacterium
CGGTTGTGCGGCACCTGGTGCGGCAGAAGACGGATTGCCTGGGGTCGGATTGATGGGCGGCGTCACGCCAGGCGTCGCCGGTTGACCCGGGCGTGGCGCTCCAGCCGGATTGTTCGCACCGGAACCCGCGCTCGATTGTTGGGCCGGGTTTGGCGTCGCTGCTTTGGAAGCTTCCATTGCCCCTGATCCGTTCTTATTAGATATCTTGTTATTGAAGAAAAAGCGTTAGCGACTGGTTAAGTCAGTTTATTACGGCGCTTGCAGCACTTTCTTCACGTTCAAATTGCAACCGCGTAACTGGCCCCTACGCTTCGCCTGGCGCGTCGTCTTGGACGCTGCCTCCCGCTGTCGAGCGCGCAGAGGAAGCGCCAAAGGCCCCTCTCCGTCAATCGGTTTGGCTCTGCCGTCCTGGGGCTATCGCGAAGCCATGATGCATCCGTGCGTGAATACGCAGCACGCGCGCAGAACGGATCATCATCCGCCGACGATGGTGCGCCGGCAATGCTGTCAGGCTTAGGCGCCCATCCAGGCGCGCGCTCATGCAAGAGCGACAGGTGATCCCCCAATACGACATGTCTCTCAGCCTCAAAGCCCCCGCCTCAAAGCAGCGGCACAGCGTCGTCGACAACATCATTGTCGACGACGCTAATGCGTCCTCCATTAACCTTAATATATCGAATTCATGTTTCAGGTCAAAGTGCTGCAGCGCACATTGCTATATGAAATTAACGTTTCCCAGGGCCGAATCCCTGACCGAAACCAGGGCTTCGACATGGCGAAGCCAGCCACAATCGGGTATGGCGAACCGCGATGATGGCGCTCTATGCAGCTTCGACGACGCCGCCGGCAATCAGCAATGGCACTTCCTGATCGAGAAAGCCTTGCGTCAATTGTGTGAGGTAATCGCGCTTGGCAGCAGGATCGGTAATATTCTGCTCGCCCTGGCGCAGTGAGAGCCCGCTTCTCTCCAGGGCAGCAAGACCGCGATCAACCACACGCTCGAGCCCGCCGCCTTCGATGAAGCCTTGCAGCAGGGTAGCGCTGACAAGGTTGATCGGCAGAACGCCACCCAGGACCGGTGCCACCAGCACGCGCGACTTGGCCTCGGCACTTTCGCGCGACGCCGCGATTTCCAGGAGCGGGCGATTAACCTTGCCGATCAAGCGCAGCTTACCGCTGCCATCGAAGGCCTTGCCACCGCGCGTGAGGGTGGCCGCGGGCACCAACACGCCGGCGGCGAAGAGAATGCCCAGGATCCGCAACAGGTCATCATTGCGCCGGCCCTTGGTGATGGTCTGTTCCAGTTCACCCAGCGTGGCGCTGCCTTTCTTCAGAACCTCATTCAGGTCCTGCAGCAATTTCGACTCCAGACCGACGGTGCCGCGCGGCACCTTGATCTTGGGATCGAGCTTGGCCAGGGCCTTCATGGCAAAAGCGATCTGCCGCTCACGCTGCTGTCGGGTTCGTTCCACCGAGAGATGCGCATGCCCCCTGACAAAAACGTCACGGCGGAAGCGCTGGTTGATCAGGAAATCCTGCAGCAATTGCTGCAAGCGCTGATTGGGCTGGGCCTTGATGAAGGCTGCGGCTTCGTCAGGCAGGATCAGCTCCGAATGATTTTCAACCAGGGTCGCGGCGCCGACATAGTCCAGCTTGGCGGCCGCCATTTCATCGGCCACGTCGGATGAATAGAACAGGCTCCAATCGGCGTTGAACATCTCATGCGCGAGGTAATTCACCGGCCGCTTGCGATACTGCTCGATCGCCTGCTTGGCGGTCGGCTGGCGGTTCAGGAAGCCGAGATCGAATTTGCCGAATGACTCGAGCTGGGCAAGCGCCTGGCCGATACGCCCTTCCGTCGTGCCGCTCTGCACCTCGGCGAGTTCCACCAGCAGGCGCCGGAGCGGCGCTTCCGGTGTCCAGCCAGGCAGGCAGTTATAGCTGTTATAGACGAGGCCACCCGGCTTCAACCGCTCATAGATGAAGCGCTGTACCGCCTGACGCGCACCCGGCGAAATCCAGGAATAGACACCGTGCAGCGCGACGAAATCGACATCGGGCAAATCGAGCTGGCGGGCATTCGCCTCCCCGACCAGGTCCTCGAAAGCGCGCTCGATGAAGCGGACATTGTCCAAGCCCAGCAGCGCTGCATAACGCTGTGCTGCGTCGATATGCGCCGGGTTGAAATCGACGCCGATGAAGCGCGCATGGGGAAAGGCGGCTGCCAGATGGGTAACCGTCCGCCCCAGGCCACAGCCGAGCTCGACATATGCAAACGGCTTGTCCAGCGGCCGCGGCAGACAGCCCTTGAGCGTCGCCACGTAATTCAGCCAGACCGGTGATAATTCTCGATAAGTGTTATCGGTGTAGAGGACATCGGTCACATAGCCGTGTGACCAGTTGGCGCCGTCCGACATCGCTCTCCCCCGCTTTGAGCCTTGGCTTTCGGGTTACTCTAGTCGAAGGCCGGGGTAACGGGAAGCCATACACAGGCAGCGGGCGACCTGCATCGCCGATCATTCTACTTTCGATGTTATTCCGCCACGGTGGACAAAAAAGGGCGCCCCCGAAGGAGCGCCCTTGATGTCGTCGGAATACGACCGGCCTAGGACAAATGGACGTTCGCCGCCGCCTCATGTTCGACCCACACGGTCGCCGTCGTGCCGCTATGGGTTGCGGTATAGATATCGTAGGTCCGGCCATCGGTACCGGCCACCTGCGAGGCCTGCTGTGTCCATGCACTGTCACCGGCACTATGTGTCAGGTTGACGGTATCGCCCGAGCTGTCGGCACGGATCACCAGGGTATTCCGGCTGTCGGTCATATCAAGGACCGCCGTCGGATCCAGGGTAACGCTCGTGCCGCTGCCGCCTTCGAGGTTCAGCACTTCGACATTGGTGATGCCGAAGTGGCCCGAGCTGGCATTCGCCGACGCACCGACAAAGTTCCACGACGAAACGCCGCTGAGATCGATCAGGTCGTCGCCACCAGCACCATCGATATGACGTGTCGTCGTCGACATGTCGCTGCTGTCGAGGATCATGACATCGTTGCCGGCGCCGCCATAGTAGGTGTCGGTGCCACCACCGCCCGTCAAGTAATCGCCGCCGCTGCCGGCATGCAGCGCGTCGTTGCCATTGCCGCCATCCAGCCAGTCGCTATGCGACGTGTTGTTGGTCAAAGTATGGCCGCCGCCACTGTCGTTATGCTGCCCATTGGTCGCTGCATCGATGACATGCAGGCTGCTATTGCCGTTATCCGTGTAATCGGCATTGCCGGTGTATTTGGTCGTGTATCCGCTGGGAGCCGTTATCGAGTCCGTGGCACCCAACACGGTGTGCTGGATCGTGATCGCCGTCGTATCCGTATCCGACAAGCTGCCGTCGGTTGTTGTCACGTGCAGCGTGTCACTTCCGTTGCTCACCCCACTGGTAGCCGTATAGCTCAGCGTCGCCAAAGCCGCATCGATATTGGCTTCGCTGCCGGTGAGGGTAATCGAGCTGTCGTTGGTCCAGCTGTCACCATTCCCCAAGGTCAGGCCGGTATGGCTGCCGAAGGTCAGTGTGCCATGGTCAACCGATACCGTC
>DATMUQ010000093.1:0-6704 GCA_035563795.1 Terriglobales bacterium
GCCGCTTATTTCCGCAACCGCCGTTATATCGGCGGCAAGGATCGCCGCGACGTGCTCGATCACGCCTATGGGGTGCTGCGTCGCCGTGCCGCCCTCGACTGGTGGATCGCGCGCAGTGGCGTTGCCGTGCAAAATACCGAACGCGCCCGCGTCATTGCCAAGCTGCTGCTCATCGATGGCTGGACCGCCGACCGCACCGCCGGCAGTTTCGATGGCGGCCAGTATCGTCCGGCAATGCTGGACAATAACGAGAAGCGCCTGGTGAAGGCGCTTGCCGGCCAGCCGCTCAATCCGCCGGAACAGCCATCGGCGGCGCGCCTCGAATATCCCGATTGGATCGAAGCGCAATTGCAGAACGTGTTCGGCGACCGGCTCGATGCCGAGATGGCGGCGACACTGGACGAGGCCGCCACGGATCTGCGCGTCAACGCCCTCAAGGCCACCCGCGAGGAAGCCATCAAGGCGCTGGCCGATGACGGCGTCGAAGCAACGCCGACGGCGCTCTCGCCTTTGGGTCTGCGCGTCAAGGGTCGCCCGCCGCTCGCCACGCTGAACAGCTTCAAATCCGGCATGATCGAGGTGCAGGACGAAGGCTCACAGCTGGTAGCGCTTCTCGCCGATGCCAGGCCCGGCATGCGCGTGGTCGATTTCTGCGCCGGTGCCGGCGGCAAGACCTTGGCACTTGCGGCGCAGATGCAGAACAAGGGCAAGCTCGTCGCCTGCGACGTGTTGCAGGGCCGCGTCGATCGTGCGGCAACCCGGCTCAACCGCGCCGGTGTCTATAATGTCGAGCGCCTGGGGCTCAGCTCCGAGCGCGATCCCTGGGTGAAGCGACATGCCGGCGGCTTCGATCGCGTGCTGGTCGATGCGCCCTGTTCCGGCACCGGCACCTGGCGCCGCAATCCCGATGCCCGCTGGCGCCTGAAGCCCGGCGATATCGAGGAACTCTCCGCGCTGCAGCGTCGCATTCTCGAGAGTGCGTCACGCCTGGTGAAGCCGGGCGGCCGCATGATCTATGCGACCTGCTCGCTGCTCCCCGCGGAGAATGCCGACCATCTTGCCTGGATCGCACAGAACCTGCCGGATTTCGAGCTCATCCCGCTGCCGCAGGTCTGGGGCGATGTGATCGGCGGCGCCTGCCCGGTGCCCGGCGACACCCTGTCGCTGACCCCGGCGCGCAACGGCACCGATGGCTTCTTCACCGCGGTCTTCCAGCGCCGCAAGGCCGCGACGGAGAGCGGGCCGGATGCGGAGGCTGCAGCGTGAGCGGTGGCTTCCTGATCCGCCCCGCTTATCTGGATGACGCGCCCGTCATCGCCGAGATTCACGAACGCGGCTGGCAACTGGCCTATGGCCATTTCCTCAGCCCCGAGACATTGGCTGAAAAGAGTGCCGAAAAACGCCTCGCCTTCTGGCAGGAGCGCATCGCCGATCCCGCTCGCATCGTGCTGGTTGGCACGGATGCGGCCGGTGCCGTGATGGGCATGGTCTATGGCGGCCCGGTCCTGGAACATGACCTGACCGGCGGCCGCATCGACGATTTCGCCAGCGAGCTTTACATCCTGCACTGCCGTGCGGAAGTGCAGGGGCGGGGCCTTGGCAAATTGCTGACCGCAGCGCTTGCCCGCCGCTTCCGTGACCAGGATGCCCGCTCGCTGCTCCTCTGGGCGTTCACCGATAACCAATTCCGCGTCTTCTACGACCGGCTGGGCGGCGAAATCGTCGCCGAAGGCCGCGACGAAGGCCAGGCCGATATCGCCTATGGCTGGCGCGATATCGACGCATTGATTGCCGCCTGCGAAGGCGCTACGAACACCGCAAAGACGGCCAGTACGGCCTAACCGGCGGCCCTGCCCTCTCCGCCAAGGGGATGGATCGCCCAGATAGGAAGCACCATGACAGAGCGCATTCTCATCCTCGATTTCGGCTCCCAGGTGACCCAGCTGATTGCCCGGCGGGTGCGCGAGGCGGGGGTCTATTGCGAGGTCATTCCCTTCAACGCCGACACCCAGCGCATCGCCGATTTCGGCGCCAAGGGCGTCATCCTCTCCGGCAGCCCCCATTCGGTGACCACCACCGACGGCCCCCGCGCCCCTGATATCGTCTGGGAGATGCAGGTGCCGGTGCTCGGCATCTGCTACGGCCAGCAGACCATGTGCGCGCAGCTTGGCGGCGAAGTCGCCGGTTCCGATCACCGCGAATTCGGCCGGGCGCAACTCAACATCACCGCCGATTGCCAGCTCTTCGATGGTGTCTGGAGCAAGGGCGGCAATGACCAGGTCTGGATGAGCCATGGCGACCGCGTCGTGCGCCTGCCGGAGGGCTTCAATGTCGTCGCGGTCAGTGACGGCGCGCCTTTCGCCGCCATTGCCAATGAGCAGCGCCGCATGTATGGCGTGCAGTTCCATCCCGAGGTGGTGCATACCCCGGCCGGCACCAAGCTCATTTCCAATTTCGTGCACAAGATCTGCGGCGCCAAGGGCGACTGGACCATGGCCGCCTTCCGCGATGCAGAGATCGCCAAGATCCGCCACCAGGTCGGCAAGGGCAAGGTGATCTGCGGCCTCTCCGGCGGTGTCGATTCATCGGTCGCCGCCGTGCTGATCCATGAGGCGATCGGCGCGCAATTGACCTGCATCTTCGTCGATCATGGCCTGCTGCGTCAGGGCGAGGCGGAGCAGGTGGTGGCGCTGTTCCGCGACCATTACAACATCCCGCTGGTGCATCGCGATGCCTCGGATCTCTTCCTCGGCCAGCTCGACGGCGTCACCGACCCTGAGGTGAAGCGCAAGACGATCGGTCGCTTGTTCATCGAAGTCTTCGAGGAAGAAGCGAAGAAGCTCGGCGGCGCCGATTTCCTGGCCCAGGGCACACTCTATCCGGACGTGATCGAAAGCGTCTCCTTCACCGGCGGCCCCAGCGTCACCATCAAGAGCCACCACAATGTCGGCGGCCTGCCTGAACGCATGAACATGAAGCTGGTCGAGCCGTTGCGCGAGCTCTTCAAGGACGAGGTGCGCAAGCTCGGCCTTGAACTCGGCCTGCCGCAGAAGATGATCCGCCGCCATCCGTTCCCGGGCCCGGGCCTCGCCATCCGCGTTCCCGGCGAGATCACCCGCGAGAAACTGGAGATCCTGCGCAAGGCCGACGCCGTCTATCTCGATGCCATCGACAAGGCCGGCCTCTATGACGAGATCTGGCAGGCCTTCGCCGTGCTCTTGCCGGTGAAGACCGTCGGCGTCATGGGCGACGGCCGCACCTATGATTACGTCTGCGCGCTCCGCGCCGTCACCTCGACCGACGGCATGACGGCGGATTTCTATCCCTTCGAGCCCAAGTTCCTGGGCCATGTCGCGACCCGCATCATCAATGAAGTGCGCGGCATCAACCGCGTCGTCTACGACTACACCTCGAAGCCGCCCGGAACGATTGAGTGGGAGTGAGGCGCCGCCGTTTATGGGCGATATTGACGAACCGCGCTCCCATTATCACTTTCGCATCAGCTTGCGCTTTCGGCATCCGTCCATGGCGCCGGAGCAAATTACCGAAGCGATGGGATTCGAGCCGAAGCGTTCCTGGAAAGCCGGTGAGCCGCGCCAAACGCCAAAAGGAACACCTCTGGCTGGGATCAATCGAGAGACCTGCTGGACGGTGGATATTGTTGTCGGGCGCTGGCCTCTAGATCTCAATGAGGCTATTCACGACACCCTAAAAAGGCTCGTTCGTTATCGATCCTTTCTGCATCATATCCGCACCGAGGGCGGGATCGCGGAACTGTTCATCGGTTGGTGTTTCGAAAGCCAGAGCGGCGATGTGCTGACGCGCCAATGCCTTGCACTGGCTGGTGATCTGCAAATCGACTTGTCTCTTGATATATACCCGCCTGACCAGCCCCAGCATGAATACGAGGTTGAGAACCCCTTATTGCGGCAATAAAGGCCGACCTCAGATCCTGTTCATCGACCGCTGCCTTCGACGGACAGATCTCGCGCAAGGTCAGCAGCGTCCTGCCACGCTCGCGCGATCCGAATCATCCCTTCTGTAGAAGCGAAGATAGTTGACACTTTGATCTCTGGTGATACCCCAGCGCATCGACGGCAGGCTCGGCGCCACACCACAACCATCGACCATGCTGAACCCCTTCGGTGTCAAAGCGCGGTCGAGTTCGCTTGGCCGGACGAATTTTTGCCAGTCATGGGTGCCACGCGGAAACCAACCCAGAATGTATTCGGCCCCTAGAATTGCCTGGAGCCATGAACGGATAGTGCGATTCATCGTCCCGATCACCAGCAGGCCGCCAGGCTTGGTCAAGTCGGCGAGGGCACCGAGAAAGGCAGAAAGGTCGGCGACATGTTCGACGACTTCGAGCGACATGACGATATCGAAGCTGACCTCCTCTTCCGCCAGCAATTCTTCGGGCAGGATATGTCGGTACCTGACAGGCGCCTGTGTCATCGCCGCATGATGCATGGCGATCTCAACATTGCGCTCCGTCGCGTCAATCCCGGTCATCTCCGCGCCGAGGCGTGAAAGTGGCTCGGTCACGATGCCGGCGCCGCAGCCGACATCGATGATCTTCAGACCTGCCAAGGGCTGCACGGCGCTCGGATCCCGGTCCAGCAGGCGCGGCAGGCACCGCCACAGATGCTCGACCCGTACCTTGTTGAAAGCATGAACCAGCTTGAAGGCGCCATGCGGATCCCACCAAGCATCGGCGACTGCAGTGAATCGCGCGATCTCATCCGGGTCGGCCGTGCCTGTCGGTTTAGTGGACGGCCTTTTGAGGTTCTTGGTCAGCATCGCTTCCCTCCTTGGCCTACCAATGGCCCTTGCGACGGTTCCAGGCATAAAGCCGATCGGCGAAACGGTCGTATGTCCATTGCGCGAGCCAATGGATCATGCGGCTGTCCAGCAACCGGGCAATCCAGGCTTCG
The DNA here is from genome assembly GCA_035563795.1 of Terriglobales bacterium. Taxonomy (GTDB): domain Bacteria; phylum Pseudomonadota; class Alphaproteobacteria; order Dongiales; family Dongiaceae; genus Dongia_B. Next base: position 4,935 of record DATMUQ010000093.1, read on the forward strand.
CCGGGCGTGCGCCGCCAGACCTCGATCGCGCAATCCACCCCGATATAAAGTTGCCCCTGGGCGTCCATGCCGTGCAGGCGCCGCCGAATATCTTCGATATCGATGCCGAGATGCGCCAGCGCGTCTGGTTCAAGATTGATGTTGCGGAATTCAATGGCCCCGGCATTGACCGCGCGTAGCAACCGGTTCCGCTGCCGATCGATGCCGGTGCGGCAGACGGGGCAATGGGTGTTGTACCAAACGACCAAGGGCAGCAGCGTCATGGGCATGATCGTCATCCTGCGCGGCATTTTGTAAATCGATATATGCCTATTTAGCTATATAGTCAAATGCTTCTTTATGCAGATATCTCGCTCAAGAATTGGTAGAATGCTTAGCCAAGCGCGCTAGAAAGGAGGTCCCCCATCCATGGATAAGGTGTTCGAAGCGCTCTCATCTGCGCCACGCCGGCGCATCCTGGCTTATCTGTCGAAGACGGACATGACGGCCGGCGAGATCGCGCAGCGCTTTACCGAGGTCATGTCGCAGCCCTCGATTTCCAAGCATCTGTCCTTGTTGGAAAACGCTGGTCTGGTTTGGCGCGAGAAGCGCGGCCAGAACGTTTACTACGGACTGAAAAGTGACACGCTCACCGGCACCTTGGTCGGATTCATGAGTGAAGTCTGTCCGGAGGGTCGCTCACTGCGTCGCGAAAGCGTTGAAATCGCAAACCGCCGACAAGCTAAGAAGGGCGATTGACTGTCGGAAGGGGGACGGATTCAGCGCACATAACCGCGGCTCTTCAGTCTGCCAAGGCAACACCTGAATGTCTGCGGTGGCTTCGTCGCGCCGCTCTGGCCCGCGGCGATATCACTCTTTGCTGAGAAGCCCATCGGTCTTCTCCTTCCACTGCATCTCCGACGACATGCCGCCGATTACAGCGGATTCTTGCTCAGCAGGGATCGGGCCGCAAGCCCGGCTGAGATTGCATATTTGGCGTCACGATGGATCAAGAGCTGACTGACCGCGCCATCGATCAGGACCATGAGCGCACGCGCGATGGGCTTGGCATCGGCATGACCTTCTTCCGTCACCATGTCCAAGAGCCATTGTTCGCAGCGCGCCTTGTGGTTTCTGGCGGCCGTGAGTGCCGGATGGCCTGGCATGTTGGCCAATTCAGCGGCCGCGCGCAGGAAGCCGCAGCCATTCCATCGCGGTCCCTGGCTTGCTTTTCCCAGCTTCGCAAAAAACCGTGTCATCCGGTCTGCGACACTTCCCTCGCTACCGGCCCACAGTTTGAAACGATCGACGGTCGGCCGATCGCGGGCATCGAGATAGGAGCCGATCAGCTCGTCCTTCGATGTGAAGTGGTAATAGAATGTCTTCTTCGTGACGCCAGCCTTCTCAGCAATCGCATCAACACTCACGGCATGCAGGCCTTGGCTATAGAAAAGCTCGTCAGCGGCAGCAACGATTTGAGTCCTGGTGAGCAGACCATCCCTCGGCATCTTCGGCACCTGAAGAGAAAGTTGGATTTGCCGGCGCGAACCGGCCTTCGTCATTGTATCCGCCGCGGTCCGGCGTGCAAATTGAAAGTAAACTCACCAGTGAATTTACCTTCAGCCGCATCGGCATAAATTGTCGATCAGCCGCCTTCTGTCGGAGAGATCGCCTGTCCTTGCGGGCGCTCGCCGAGGGGTGGCCCTGTCGACGATCGCAGGATCGACGACTTTAACCGTGGCAGGAGGTCCATGACATGCCCCGAGAGACCATCGTGACCGATCGGATCCC
>DATMUQ010000094.1:0-3000 GCA_035563795.1 Terriglobales bacterium
CCCTGATAGGCGTTTCGCCTGCCGCTTTAGCGACGGCTTCATGCACCCATCAGGATGGGCGGCGTGGACGCGTAGCGTGCGTCGCAGGCCGCCCCTACACACGCCGCCATGCTGCCGAAATGTGCCTTGCGGCCGACCAGGCCGGGGCCGTAATGGGCGTATTTGCCGGAATTGGTCATCAGGTTGCGCGTCGAGGGCGGGATCACCGGCTCGGTGATCATGCACCAGCAGGTATCGTTGAGCACCTGCGCGCCGAATTCCTCCAGCACGGCGATATGACCGGCCGCCTGCGCCGCCTCATAGGTGGCGCGGCCGCAGGTGACGATCATCGCCACCTCCGCATGCTTGCGCTTGCCGCGGCAGAGTTCCGCCAGGCGTGCGAGCTCGTCCACCGAAACATGCGGGTTGCCGAGCGAGACCAGATCGACGCTGGCATCGGTGGCGCTGTTGAGTTCCTGCCAGCTCACCCGGAGTTCCGCCGGCGTCACCTGATGGTGTTTCCGGGGCGGCTTGCCGCCCAATGCTTGGTCGAGGGTCGCCGCTTCCGGTGTCACGCCGCGGACATGGAACATGGGGGCCGCCGAGGTGGTGCCGAAGGCCGCGCCGAAAGCCTTCAGATCGTCGCGGCTGGGCTTTGCCTGTTCGAGACCGGTGATCACCGGGATCTCATTCGGTGCCAGCAGGCCGATATGATAACCAAGCAGCGGATAGAAGCTGTCATCGATCGCCCCCAGCGGCGGCAGGTCGATCTGCATCGCCGCATGGCGGTCGGCATCGACATGGCAGCCGGTCAATGGCGCCCGGCCGGTCAAGGCAATGCAGATATCGAGATAGTCCGGGTACTTCATGGTCCGCGCGCCGAGCACGCTGTTGGCATAGATGACGGCATTGGATTCCGCCCAGACGATCTGCTCGCCAAAAGCCGGCGCGGTATCGAGGAGATAGGGTGCACAAGTGAAGGTCGGCCGGGCGCCCATCTCGACATAGGCATCGGCGAGATCGCTGGCCGGCTGGCCAGCGGCGGGATCGATGCCGAGCTTTTTCCAGCGCCGCTGATCGACGGAGATCGAGTTGAGGCTGGTCGGCACCTTCACCTGGCCGCCCCAGTCGCAAAGCCGGCGGGCGAAGCGCAGGCTGGCCGGGCCGGTATAGATGCAGCCGTCGATATGGGCTTGGGTGATGTCGACGAGTTTCTCGGCGCCCAGAATGCCGGCCATGCGGGCGATGATCTTCATCGCCACTTGGGCCGCCTTGCCGCTGTCGCCGGCCAGCATCGCCTGGTCGGCAGGTGTCAGGGCGAGGGCATGGTGTCGGGGGGCTGATGATGAGGGTGCGGCTGTGACAGCGCCGATCTTGTCGGCCCCCGTTCCAACGATCCCCACATTGCCGTCACTGATCCGCGCGGCCGTGACGCCTTGCAACCGTGCGAAAGCCCCGGCGCCGAGACTGACGACAGGAATGGAGTGCCCGAACATCTCTTCTGCAACGATGACGCCGAGGGTCAGGATGGCCTCGTTCTCGGCGAAGACCAGCGCCGCCGGGCCATGGCCGTTGAGGATCAGCTCCAGGAGCACGCTGCTGCCGGTGCAGGAGCCGCGGCCACTGGGGATCGCCAGGATCTTGCCGGCGATGCAGGACCCTTTCAGCGGATGATGGATGTCGATGATGGTGCCGGTGAATGGATCGACCCCACCCCAGAAGCTGAGGCCGATATCGGCATAAAGCAGCTCGGCTTCAGCTGCGCCGGCGACCAGGCTGCGGCCTGCCAAATTTCCCGATGACATCTATCTTCCCCCGATCCCCGGATCCGACCTTCCGTCAGAACCGTGCCCCTGTAAACGGTCGCGGGATGTTACTGCATCCATCCGGAAAAGCGAATGCCGGCACCGCATCAGGCGGCACCGGCATTATCCATGGAACAGGTTAGAGGCCGCTTTACCTTGGACCTCAGATGGGGCGGTTACGGTCCGGCGAAATACTCGCCAACCCGCTTGAAGAAGGCACCGGTTTCGTCGCGCACCTTGACGGCGGACCGTTCAAAGAAGTTGCCGGTATCCTGTGCACCCTCCTTGACCTTGTCACCAGCCGTCTCCGCACCTTCCTTGACCTTGGTGCCTGCCGTCTGCGCGCCTTGCTTGGTTGCATCGACGGCGGTCTGGCCCTTGCTTTCGATCGCGTTGCCGACATCCTTGGCGCCGTTGCCAATGGCGGTGCCGGTATCTTGCGCCGCTTTCTTGATCGACTGGCCGGCGCTCGACAGATCGCTCCCAACATCGTCGGCCCGGCTGGGCGCGCCGATCATCGGCAGCACCAGCAGTCCTAAAGCGAGGGCGACTGACACGGCGGTGGCCGATCCTTCTCCTCGACGACGGTTGATCAGCATCATTTCTCTCCTTTCCAGCCAGCTCCCAGCTTCCTATGGGCCTTATATTGGTCCGTCTTCAAGCCGGCAGGATCACGTTTTCTTGACGGTTTCGGCCGGTTTCAGCCGAATCCGGCCATAATAACGCCTGTTGCTTCGTCTTGCTCCCACTCTCATCTTTTTGAGGTGCGGGCCATATTCCCAAAATAGCGCAATCTCGCGGCGGCTCCCTTCCAACGCGACACGGCAAACGCCGATGGCGCAGCTGATCGGCGAATCGCTGTTGTGGCTCGTCGTGACGGGTTACGCTTCGATTATGCCAGCCGCTATCTCGTCACGGCCCCGGCGAAAGCAAGACGGCGGAACCACGGAACCTGGTCTTGGGTTATGGCCAGATCGATGCGGCGGCTATCGAGCCGGCCGTCAAACGCCTCGCCAAATTATTGCGGCAGAAATCATGTCTGGATCGCCCGAGAGAGCAACCTGCGTCACCCGGCATATCGCGGCCCCGGCCGCCACTATCTACGCTGCCTTCATGGACCCGGCCGCTCTTGTCGCCTGGCTGCCACCGGGTGAGATGACCGGCGGCATGCATCGTTTCGATGGAAAGGTCGGCGGCGGCTATCGCATGTCGCTCT
>DATMUQ010000095.1:0-6827 GCA_035563795.1 Terriglobales bacterium
CCGCAGCCTGCTGGTGATCGAGCCCAACCAGGAAATCAGCCGCAGCACCCTGAAGGGGGCGGTAACCAGAGCCGGATTGGCGCCGACCTTCTTCAGCGCCTGGCGCAGCCCGCATGCCGGGGCCGATCTGCATCTGGTCGAGGTCGAGGGCTTCTATCCGACCGGGAGATTGACGGCGGAAGGTGGCGATGCGCCGCTGGCCCCGCTGCTGCAAGGCCAGTTGGATGGTGCCCGCGTGACGGTGATCGGCAGTTACGCCGTGCCGTTCTCCGGCCAGGAACTCGGTGCCGGTCGTCGGGGCTAAGTCAGGGCGCGGCTAAGTCAGGCAGGGCCTGGCGGGGATAGCCGGGCTGAGATCGCCGACTGGAATCGATTGTGGCCCGCAGGATATTTCTGCAACGAAGGCCTGTAACGAAGGATTGTGTCAGATGAGTTTGGTTGTCCGCCCCGGTATTCTCGATATCGCCGCTTATGTGCCGGGCGCCCATCATCTGCCGGGCGAAGGCCCGATCTACAAGATGTCCTCCAATGAAACCCCGCTCGGCCCGAGCCCGGCTGCCATGGCGGCCTATGCCAAGGCGGCGGCGGAGATCCATCGCTATCCCGATGGCGGCGCCAATGAGCTGCGCGCGGTGATCGCCGCCGGCATCGATGCCGATCCGGCGCAGATCGTCTGCGGTGCCGGTTCCGACGATATCCTCCAGTTGCTGACCCGCGCTTATGCCGGCCCCGGCGACGAGGTGCTTTATTCGGCCCATGGCTTCCTGGTCTATCCGATCGCGGCGAAGTCGGTCGGGGCGACGCCGGTAGCGGCGCCGGAAAAAGATCTGACCACCGATGTCGATGCCCTGCTCGCGCATGTGACGCCGCGCACCCGCATCTGCTTCGTCGCCAATCCCAACAACCCGACCGGCAGCTACATCCCGACCAGCGAGCTGGAACGCCTGCGCAAGGGCCTGCCCGACAACGTGCTGCTGGTGATCGATGCGGCCTATGCCGAATATGTCGGCAAGGCCGATTACAACGAGGGCAATGATCTCGTGCGGCGCTACGACAATGTCGTCGTCTCGCGCACCTTCTCGAAGATCTACGGCCTGGCAGCCTTGCGCCTCGGCTGGGCCTTCTGCCCGCCGGCGGTGGCCGATGTGCTCAACCGCATCCGTGGGCCCTTCAACACCCCGGCACCGGCGCAGATCGCCGGCATCGCCGCCTGGAAGGATACCGGTCATCTCGCCGCCGCCAAGGCCTATAACGACAAGTGGCTGCCGTGGTTTGCCGACCGGATGCGCGAGATCGGCCTCATCGCCTATCCCAGCGTCTGCAACTTCCTGCTGGTCGGCTTTCCCAGCGATCCCAAGCTGAGCGCCGAGGCGGCCGAGGCTTTCCTGCGCACGCGCCGGGTGCTGGTCCGCAAGATGGGCGCCTATGGCCTGCCCAATTGCCTGCGCATTACCATCGCCGAGGAGCCGGCTCTGAGAGCCTGCGCCGAAGGCTTGAGCGATTTCGTCAAACAGGCAGCAACGCAATGAGCGGCCAAGACAAGATTATTTTCGACAAGGTCTGCCTGATCGGCATCGGCCTGATCGGTTCCTCGATGGCCCATGCCATGCGCGCACAGGGGCTGGCGACGACCATCAGCATCTATGATATCGACCCGGCGGCGCGCGACGTCGCGCGGGAACTCAATCTCGGTCACGCGGTCTGTGACAGCGTGGAAGCGGCGGTGGCGGATGCCGATCTGACGGTGGTCTGCGTGCCGGCCGGTGCGGTTGCCGATCTGGCGCCGGAATTGGCGAAATATCTGAAGGCCGGCAGCATCGTCAGCGATGTCGGCTCGGTCAAGCAGGCCGTGGTGCGCGATCTTGGCCCCCATGTGCCGGACCAGGTGCATTTCATCCCCGGCCATCCGATCGCCGGTACCGAGCATTCCGGGCCGCGCGCCGGCTTCGCGACCTTGTTCGAGGGCCGCTGGTGCATCCTCACCCCGTTGCCCGGCACCGATCCCAAAGCGGTCGAGCGGCTGCAGCATCTCTGGGAAGGCATGGGCAGCCAGGTGGAACTGATGGAGCCGGGTCATCACGACCAGGTGCTCGCCATCACCTCCCATCTGCCGCATCTCATCGCCTATACCATCGTCGGCACGGCGACCGGGCTCGAGGAATCGACGCAGAGCGAAGTGATCAAGTTCTCCGCTTCCGGTTTCCGCGATTTCACCCGCATCGCCGCTTCGGATCCAATCATGTGGCGCGATGTCTTCCTCAACAACCGTGACGCCGTCCTGGAAATGCTGGGCCGTTTCACCGAAGATCTGACGGCCCTGCAGCGCGCCATTCGCTGGGGCGAAGGCGAGAAGCTGCAGGAATGGTTCACCCGTACGCGCGCCGTCCGCCGCAGCATCATCGATGCCAAGCAGGCCTGAGGTTATCCGGGCCTGAGGCTGTCTGAACAAAGAGGTCAAGAGATGAGCAATCATCGCCGCAAGACCTGCGCCAATATGGCGGAGGTACGCGAAGCCATCGACGCGATCGACCGTGATCTCGTCGCCATGCTGGCCGACCGCCTGCATTTCATTGCCGAGGCGGCCCGCATCAAGCAGAACCGCGATCTGGTGCGGGACGATGTCCGGGTTGCCGATGTCCTGGCCAAGGTGCGCCAGACGGCCGAGCAGAAAGGCACCGATGCCGATCTGATCGTTGCGGTGTTTCGCGAACTGGTCGAGCGATCGATCGCGCGCGAGTTCCAGCTGTTCGACGGCTTGCATTAACCGGTTTCTGTCACAATTCTCCGGCCAATCCTCTGCCGCCGGAATTTTCCAATCTTTCCAAGGAATCTTTAGATCCGGCCAGGCATGGATGCTGGTGATGCTTGCGGTATCACCACCTATTCCGTGCGGCGCAAGGACGCTTGCAACAAAATTCACTTGCTTGCTGCAGGTTTTTACCCTAATTCGCGCCTGTTGACGCACACGCACGTGCCATGGCCCAGGCCGAGGCGACCGATTGATCGGTGGCTGAGAGCCGGTTTCCGGTGGTTATGCAACGACGGGGCGTCCTTTTTGGCGTGACCGGCAGGCTGGCCGATTGTGAAGACTTCGCCTCGGATGGAGCGAAGGACGGCGAGCAGGTCGATTTCCCGAGAGGGGGCAGTCGAACATGATGACACTTTGGGACCATATCCGACGCAATCGCCGCGTGGCAGGCCGTCAGATTCCCCTATCGATACGCCGACTGAGTTCGGCCGAAACAGCAGCGGCTCTGCTTTATCCCGTGGCGCCGCGCTCACCGCTCCTGCGCATCTGACAGACGCAGTTTGAGTTTTCGACGCGGCGCAACCGGTGATGACCGGTCGTCGCGCAATATCCTGTTGATGAACTTCTTCCTGCAATTGCCTGTTTGAATGAGGTCGAGAATGGCAAAAAAAATCTCGTTTGGCGGACGCATCCTGATGATCGGCTATGGTTCGGTCGGTCGCTGCACCATGCCGCTCCTGGAAAAGCATTTTAACATGCCGCTCAGCAACATCACGGTCGTTGATGCCCATGATCACAGCCACGATATCGAGCGCTTCGTCAAAAAGGGCGTCCACTATCTCATTCAACCGATCGTTCCCGGCAATCTGGAAGCAACACTGAGCAAGTTCACCGGCAAGGGCGATCTCATCATCAACCTGTCGGTCGACGTCTCATCTTTCGACATCATGGTCTGGTGCCAGAAGAACGGTGTCCTCTACCTCGACACCTGCATCGAGCCCTGGTCGAACTACTACGACAACACCTCGATCCCGGAAGAGCAGCGCACCAACTACTATCTGCGCCATCATCTGCTGGAAGCGGCTAAGTCCTGGCCGAAGAACGGCCCCAGCGCGCTGCCGACCCATGGCGCCAATCCGGGCCTCGTCAGCCATTTCATCAAGGAAGCTTTGCTCGATCTCGCCAAGCAGACCGGCCACAATGCCTTGGAACCGAAAGATCGCGAAGGCTGGGCGAAGCTCATGCAGTCGCTCGGCGTCAAGGTCATCCATGTCGCCGAACATGATCTGCAAGTCACCGATCATCCGAAGCGGCCGGGTGAATTCTGCAACACCTGGTCGATCCACGGTTTCGTCGGTGAAGGTTGTCAGCCGGCCGAGCTTGGCTGGGGAACTCATGAGAAGCGTATCCCGGAAAATGGCCAGCAGCATCAGGTTGGTTGCCAGGCGGCGATCTATCTACGCCAACCTGGCTGTACGACGGAAGTCCGCTCCTGGACGCCGGTCGGCGGCCCGATGATCAGCTATCTGATCACCCATGGTGAATCGATTTCGACGGCGGACTATTACACGGTCTATGAGAACGGCAAGCCGGTCTACCGGCCAACCGTTCATTACGCCTATCATCCCTGCGAAGATGCTGTTCTCTCAGTGCGCGAATTCCAGGCGCGCGGTTTTGAATTGCAGGAAAAGATCCGTCCGCTCAATCACGAGATCGTCGACGGCATCGATGAACTCGGCGTGCTGCTGATGGGTGATTTCGGCTCCTATTGGTATGGGTCGCAGCTCTCGATCGACGAAGCGCGCGAGCTGCTCGGCCCGGATTACAACGCCACCTCGATCCAGATCGCCTCGCCGGTTCTGGCGGGTGCCATGTGGCTGATCGAGAATCCCAATCGCGGCCTCGTCGAGCCGGAAGAGATCGATTACAAATTCGTCATGGAAGTCTGCCGGCCCTATCTTGGCCCGGTGGTCGGTGAGCGTTCCGATTGGACGCCGCTGAAGAACCGTAATGTGCTGTTTCCGGAGCCGGGCCTCGATCTCAGCGATCCTTGGCAGTTCGAGAATTTCCGCGTCCGCCGCTGATCGGCAAGACAGGAGATAAAATGAAAAGGCCGGGTGATATGCCCGGCCTTTTTGCTGATCGCTGCCCGTCGCCTGATCCTGCTCAGGGCCAGTTGATCGGCGGCAGCTTGAAGAGCTTGGCGAAGCCGAAGCTCACCACCCGGTCCTGGATCGTCAGGCCGACAGTCACCTCCGGTCGCCCCGTGGCGCCGGGCTTCTCCAGGCCTTGGATGACAGCCTTGGCGATGCCGGCATCCTTGTGATGGATGGCACCGCGTGCCGCCAGCAGGTCGATGAGATCGCCAAGTCCCGTGGCGGTGATGGTACCGGCGCCGACTGGCTGCAAATTCTGGTCGAGTGCCAGGGTGCCGCTGCCGGTCATGGTCACCGGGCCCTGAGCATAGTCGAAGCGGCTGAGCTCGATATCGCCGCCGGGCGTGCTCCACTGGCTGAGCGCGCTGGCGAGATCCGCAGGCGGCGGCGCGCCCGGCGGCAGCAGCGGCCCCTTGATCGTTCCGGTGATATCGGCCTGGGTGATCGGTCCCGGCAGCAATTGCGGTATGTCGGCCGGCAGGGCGACATTGCTGGCGGCGATGTTGAACATGGCCGCCGGGTCCTTGAAGTCATGCGGCGGCGTTGGCGGCAACTGGACGTCGATATGCAGGCTCGCGGCCGATAGCACGTTCTGGCCGTTATCGAGCTTGCCGCGATTGACATCGATGGTGGCGCCGGCCGGATTGCCGTTGCGCAACAGGATGCTGCCATCCGCCTGATCAAGCGTCAGCCGGGCGCCTGTGGCCGGCGCATCGCCGGTGCCGGCACCCGGTTGGCCGAGGCTAAGGCCGGGGATGATGACTGTCAGCGGGCTGTCGCAGAGCAGGCGCACGCGATTGAGATCAATCGGCGACATATTGAGCTGGAGATGATCCGTCCGGGCCGAAAGGGCGGTGCCGCCCAGCCGGCCCAGGATGTTGACGCCGGTGAAATCGGCGGTGAAGGCAAAGGGAAAGCCGGAAATGCCGTTCCACTTGAAATCGACCGTGGCGCCGGCGCTGCGCTGATCGCTGGCCCACTCTTCGACCCCGGCCTGCAGCCGCTTGGCCACCTGCTGCCAGTAAATGGCGTAAGCGCCGAAGAGCAGGGCTGCGGCCACCAGGGCAACAAGACCCCAAAGCCAGGCTCGTCGCCGCGACGAGGTCATTTCGTTGCCTCCATTATTGTGCCCCGCATCAAGCATTGTTATGGTTATTCGACTGCTAGGGGGCTGGCGGCGCCTTGTCCAGCTTTTTCGCGCCCGAAGCCCCGGTAAGCGCGCCGATCGACGGAGCCCTAGGGTGCGGCGCAGCAGGCTGAGAATGTGCAAAGGAAATGCGGTCGTAACGTGATGCCGCTGCAGATATCCAGTTCGCCGCTTCGGGTGCGATCCTCCGCTTCCAGACATTTCTCGTCGAGATCAGTCGCCGTCATTCCTGCCTTGCCTCTGGCCCAGCGTTTTTCCCCGGTGACGCCGTGCGGATGATGGCCCAGCAGCCTTGTCATGCCGCCCCGGACCCAGCGGCGGAACAGGAACTGGTCGACAGCCGGCGCATCGTGCCGGAGGCGGGGGAGGATTTCTATGTCTTCGCCTATGGCTCGCTGATGTGGCGGCCGGACTTCATCTATGCCGATGTCTGGCCGGCGACGCTGTTCGGCTATCACCGCAGCTTCTGCATCCGCTCGACCCATTATCGCGGCTCGGAAGAATGTCCTGGCTTGGTGCTCGGCCTCGATCGGGGCGGCATGTGCCATGGCCGGCTGTATCGCATTGCCGCCGAGGAAGCCGTCGGGGCCGCCGAGTACCTGCATGACCGGGAAATGGTCTCCGGCTGCTATCAGCCGAAATGGCTGATGCTGCAGCGGGCCGATGGCGTGCGGCAGCGCGGGCTCGCTTATGTCGCCGACCCGCGGCACTGGCAATATGCCGGAAAACTCTCCGACGATGAGATCGTAACGATGATCGGACGGGCCTGCGGCTC
>DATMUQ010000096.1:0-2371 GCA_035563795.1 Terriglobales bacterium
GGCCAGTATCTGGCCCGCCATAACCTGCCCTCGCGCCTGGTACTCGCCTCCGATGCGATGATCGCCAATCTGCCCTGGGCCGATCATCCGATGATCGCCCACCGCATCGGTCCCGCCACCGGCCAGGATCATGTCGCGCTGACATCTGCTTTCGCCGGCATCGCCGAAACCGGCACCCTGGCCTTGCTCTCCGGCCCGGAAACGCCGACCACGCTCAATTTCCTGCCCGAACACAGCCTGGTCCTGCTGCAGGCCAGCGCCATTCGCGGCACCTACGAGGAGCTGTGGCGCGATCTGCGCGACGCCACCAATGGCGGCGAGGATTGGCCGCGCACGGTCAATCTCATCACCGGGCCTTCGCGCAGTGCGGATATCGAGCAGAAGCTGCTGATGGGCGCCCATGGTCCCCGCAAGCTGCATATCCTGCTGCTGAACGATTGATCGCAGATGGCCCGCCGCAAACCGACCGAGGCCGAGCTGGAGCTTTGGCAGCATGTCGCCAAGACGACGCGGCCGCTGGCCCCGCGCCGGCGCAAGAAGCTCGCCGGCGATGCCGAGCCGGAAGCGGCCAAGGCAACAGAGAAGAAACCGGCACCGCCGGGCAAGCGCGTCAAGAGCAAGATCGTCCCCGTGGCCGCGGCGGAAGCCGTGCCGCATCATGCTCTGCCGAAGGTCCACGACCTCAGCCACGGTGTCACCGTCGGCATCGACAAGCGCCAGGCCGATCGCTTCCGCGGCGGCAAGCTGGAAATCGACGGCAAGATCGATCTCCATGGCCGCACCCAGGCCGAGGCGCATGATGCCTTGCATGATTTCGTCCACCGGGCGCATCGCGCCGGCAAACGCTGCCTCCTCGTCATCACCGGCAAGGGGGGCACCAAGACGCCGGATGGCGAACGGACCCGGGGCATCCTGCGCCAGGCGGTGCCGCGCTGGCTGAACGAGCCCGGTCTCCGGCGCTTCGTCCTCGCTTTCGATCATGCCCGGCCGCAGCATGGCGGCGAAGGGGCGCTCTATGTGCTGCTGAAGCGGGAACGCTGATGGTGAGGGCTTGGCCATGACCCCGTTCGGCGCCCGGCTGCGCGAGCTGCGGCAAGTCAAGAAGCGGCAACTCAAGGACATGGCGAAGGTGCTGAAGGTCAGTCCGGCCTATCTCTCGGCGCTGGAACACGGCCATCGTGGCAAGCCCTCGCCGGGCCTGGTGCAGCAGGTGGCGGCCTATTTCAATCTTGCCTGGGACCAGGTCGATGAGTTGAAACACCTGGCCGAGCTTTCCGATCCCAAGATCAGTCTCGATACCGGCGGCCTCAGCCCGGCGGCGACGGAACTTGCCAACCGCCTCGCCGCCGAGATCGGCGATCTCGACGACGTCACCATCGAACATTTCCTGTCGATCCTGCGGCAACGCTGAGCAGGACGGGCTGAGGCGGATGGAAAGCCCGATGACAAGTCGTCAGCCTTTTGACATCTTGCTGCCCGATAAACTGGATCCTGCCTTTTTCTTCCCCGTCACATTCCTGCCCTGGATCGTGCCCCGGGATGGGGCGTTGAGTTGGCTCGGGGGACGGACCAACCGCTATCACTGGAGACGTTATGAATCATGACACCCTCTCGGCCCTGATTCTGGGTGCCGTTGAAGGCCTGACCGAATTCCTGCCGGTCTCTTCCACCGGCCATCTGATCCTGGTCGGCGACCTGCTGAATTTCCAAAGCGATCTCGGCAAACTGTTCGAAGTGGTGATCCAGCTGGGCGCCATCCTGGCGGTGCTCCTGGTCTCGATCCGCCGCCTGCTCGGCGTCCTCTTCAGCCTCGGCAGCAGCCCGGGCGCCCGCCGCTTTGCCATCGCCTGCATCGTCGCCATCATTCCGGCCGGCATCCTCGGCTTCCTGCTGCATGATTTCATCAAGAACGTGCTGTTCTCGCCCTGGGTGGTGGTGGTCAGCCTGGTGATCGGCGGCTTCGCCATCCTGGCGGTAGAGAAGATGGCGCCACAGCCGCGGATCGGGGCCATCGAGGAGATGTCCTTCATGACGGCGCTCGGCATCGGCCTTTGCCAGTGCCTATCGCTGGTGCCCGGCGTGTCGCGCGCCGGCGCCACCATCCTGGGCGGTGTCGCTTTGGGGGTCGACCGCAAGGTGGCGACGGAATTCTCCTTCTACCTGGCGATTCCGGTGATGCTGGGGGCAACTTTGCTCGATCTGGTCAAGAACAAGGCGGCGCTCGACGGCAACGGTATCGAGCTGATCGCCATCGGCTTCGTCGTCGCCTTCATCGTCGCCCTGATCGTGGTGCGCGGGTTGATCGGCTTCGTCGGCCGCCACGGCTTCAAGCCCTTCGCCTATTACCGAATCATCATTGGCCTTTTCTGGG
>DATMUQ010000097.1:0-2497 GCA_035563795.1 Terriglobales bacterium
GGTGGTCAGTTTCGCCGAGCTGATGATGCAGGGCCGCTCCAAGACCCTTAACGCCACCAGCTATATCCAGATGATGAGCCATACGGCGGCGGTCAATATCGGCCTCTTCTTCGGTGTCCAGGGTCGCGTCATCCCGACCTCCAGCGCCTGTCCCTCCAGCAGCCATGCCGTCGGTTACGCCGCGGAGGCGATCCGCTGGGGCAAGGCGGATGTGATGCTGGCAGGCGGTGGTGACGAACTCGATGTCACGCAATCGGCCGTCTTCGATACGCTCTTTGCCACCAGCACGCGGAATGCCGAGCCGCAGGCGACGCCGCGGCCCTATGACCGGGACCGCGATGGTCTTGTCATCGGCGAAGGTGCCGTCACCTTCGTTCTCGAGGAGCATGACCGGGCCGTGGCGCGCGGGGCAGCGATCATCGCCGAGCTGGTCGGCTTCGGCAGCAATGCCGATGGCAGCCATGCGACCCAGCCGCAAGCGGAGACCATGGCCCTGGCGATGCGCGAGGCCTTGGCCGAAGCCGGGTTAGCGCCGGAGGCGATCGGCTATGTGAATGGCCATGGCACGGCGACGGAGTGGGGCGATATCGCCGAGACGCAAGCGACCCATGCCGTCTTCGGCAGCCGCATTCCCATTCACTCGCTAAAATCCTATTTCGGCCATTCGCTCGGTGCCTGCGGCACGCTGGAAGCCTGGCTCGGCATCGAGATGATGCGGGAAAATTGCTTCTTCCCGACCGCCAATCTGGTCAATGTCGACGAACGCTGTGCTGCGCTCGATTATCTGATGGGCAGTGCGCGTCAGTTGGAGATTGACTATTTCATGTCGAATAACTTCGCCTTCGGTGGATTGAATACATCGCTGATTTTCAAGCGCTGGCCTTAGCTCCTCCCGATTGACCGGGTGCAACTGCAAAGAGCCGAAGACGGAACCCGCTACCGGCGCAACGCGTTGACTTGCGATAATGCTTGGGAGGATTCATGAAATACGCCGCTTTGGCAGTCGGTCTCGCCGCTGTCACTTTCGGATCGCTCGCCGCCACCGAGGCCGTTGCCCGTGACACCGCCTATCATCTGAAGATAGAGGACGTACGCAATGACCCGCGTTACAGCGGCGCCGTGCCGTCTGATATCAAGTTCTTCTTCGCCGATCAGGCCAGCGGGGCGATGGCTAAGGATTTGGGCGAATTCGTCAGCAACCGAAAGACCAATTCTGTCGGACGGCCGGATGAGGAAGTCTGCCGCTGGGCGATGATGTCCGCGCTCAAGGAATTGGCGGAACGCGCGAAGGCCGAAGGCGGCGACGCAGTGGTCGGCATCGTCAGCTATTATCGCAAGAACGTCTTCTCCAGCATAACCGAGTATGAGTGTCATGCCGGCAACATCGTGGCCGGTGTCGCCTTGAAGGGGCGGGTCGTCAAATTGGCAAAATGAGCCTGCGGTTGTCGTGAAACAACCGTGCCCCGATTGACGTGACTCGGCGGGTATTTTATCGCTTGTCGAGTAGTTCAAGCGGGGGCGTGTTATGCGTGCGGGGCTGTCTGGGTTTGCCAAACTTGGCGTGATTTCTCTTGTGTTGATCTTGAGTGGCTGCGTCAGCAAGTACCGGGTCGATGCGTATACGCCCCCAGCTGCGCATATCGAGAAAGAGGCGAGCTTCTATGTGCCGTTGCCGCAGAACGGCCAATTCGACGGCACGGAATATCCGAACTCGGGAAGCCAGACAGCCGCTGAATTGCGTGCCGCGCTACTCGTCCATGTCAGCAAAGTGGAAGTCGGTACGACCAAGGCCGAAGATCTGACCGCGGCACTCGCTGAGGCCAAGAAGCGTGGCCTCGATCATCTTGCCCAGGCCGATATCCTGCATTGGGAAGACCGGGCGACCGAATGGTCGGGCATCCCCGACAAGATCACGCTGAAACTCTCGATCTATGATGTCCAATCGGGCGCGCTGCTTAGCTCGACCGTCACGGCGGCGAGCAGCAAATGGGGCACCCTGGGTGGGGATCATCCGCAGGATCTGCTGCCGGAGCCGATCAAGCGCTTTGTCGATCCGCTGTTCTGAGCCCGTCCGGGCTAGCGCTTGATGGCCTGTCGTCGCATGACGACGGCAGGCCAAATCGACGTGGTAGTCTGTTTTTATCCAGGAATCCGCGGTTCAAGGCCGCGATATCACCGCTTCTTGCGGGCAAGCACGCAGGTGAACTGCATCTGCACCTTCTGCGGGAAGTCGGCGATCGACCATTGCGGTTCGAGGCCGTATTTCGGCAGGTCCCGGATGCGGGCCGAGAAGTAGTTGCGGGTGAAGACATAATGCCGGCGCATGCCGCCTTCATTGACGTCGCGGAACGGCTCGATCATCAGCACATGGCTGCCGGAAACACGGGCGATCTCCGACAAAGCGCGGCGGCGGATGCGTTCCATCTGCTCCAACGCCAGCACCGTGATGACGAGATCGAAGCTGTTATCGGCAAAGGGCAGCTCGGCGGCTGAGCCC
>DATMUQ010000098.1:0-2541 GCA_035563795.1 Terriglobales bacterium
GACGCCGATGCCGAGCCCGGCACCGCCGTCACCTCCACCACCACCCGCAGCAGCAGTGCTCGCATCCCTACCGCGCGGCGTTCCGCAAGTCACGCAGTTGCTAATCGCTCTCGACCTGCCGCCGGACCAGCCGCTCGAGCCCGGCTCCGGCCTGCCACCGCTGTACGCCAATCCGGCCGCACGCATCGCCGCTTCGGAGGTGGCACTCAAGGGTGCCCAGCCCGCCGCCCCGCAGGCCGGCAAATCCAATTTCATCGCCGCCGCGCGCCGCGCCGCCCAAGCCGCGGCGCAAGCACCGAGCACGCGTCCGCCGCAAGCCGACACGGCCGAAGCTTACGAGCCCGAACGCCCGCCGTTGCGCGACAGCGTGAAGAAGCGAGTAAAGTCGCTATTCGTCGTGGCGAGTATCATCGCTGTCGTGAGCGGATCGATTCAGACCGCCGGCAACTTCCTCAACTTCAGCAATTCCGGCACCCAGATAGCGCAGGCCCCCGCGCCGCAACCCGACAAGATCGGAACCGTGGCAGAGACCACTGAGCCGCAAACGACGCCGACGGTCGTTGTCAACCCGCTGGCGCTGCCGCAGCTGCCGACCGCGCCGCTCGTGCACGCCCGTTCTGCTCCGGCCGCAGGCACGCCGCTGGAGAACTTTAATGCGACGGTGGCGATGCCGTCGCTGTTCAACCCGCCGCTCTTGAGCGCGCCGAACGACGTCACCGGATCGATTCAGGCGAGCCGTCCGGCAGCGCCGCCGAGCCAGTCATCGGGCGACAACATGCCGATCGCGATCGGCGGACCCAAGTTGCGCAGCGCCGCCGTCGCCGGCGATGCCGCCGCCGCCTATGAGATTGCCAAGCGCTACGCCGAGGGCCATGGCGTGCCGGTCGACCTGGAGGAAGCGGCGCGCTGGTTCGAACGCGCGGCCAGCAAGGGCCTGGCGCCGGCACAATTCCGCTACGGCAGCATGCTGGAGAAGGGTCAGGGCGTGCACAAGGACCTGACGCAGGCGCGCCGGCTCTATCTCGCCGCCGCTGGCAAGGGCAACGGCAAGGCCATGCACAACCTTGCCGTCCTCTATGCCGAGGGAGTCGACGGCCCGCCGGACTACAGCACAGCCGTGCAATGGTTCCGCAAGGCCGCGCAGCGCGGCATTGCCGACAGTCAATATAATCTCGCCGTGCTGTGCGAGCGCGGGCTCGGCACCACCCGGAGCTATGCCGAGGCCTACAAATGGTTCGCGCTCGCCGCCGCTCAGGGCGACAATGAATCCACCCGCAAACGCGACGAGGTCACGTCCCATATGGACCCAGCGACGCTCGCCGCCGCGAAGGAGACAGTCGGGGCCTTCGTGCTGGATGCGCAACCAGAAGAGGCCATCGCCGTCGCCCAGCCGCCGGGCGGATGGGACATCGCCGCTGAGGCGCCGCCCCGCGCGCGGCTGCGACCGCCCGGACCGATGTCGCTCGGCGCACTGGAAGTTAGAAATCGCTAAACAAAATCGTAGTCGCGCGGCCGTTCATCGCTAAGATGGCCGGGGCCGCTGGCCCAGAGTCGCCACCGGATCCGCAAAACGTGGTGTTCACCACAAAGGTGAATCTCTCGAAAGCGCAGATCGGGTGAGCGGAGTATTGATGCCCAAGACCCGGACGACGCTGCTTGCAGATCTATCTTCCGATCGCCGACCTGCCAGTGAACATCTTCCTGGTGTTCGGGATGGGGCTGGCGGTGGGCTACATCTCGGGCATGTTCGGCATCGGCGGCGGCTTCCTGATGACCCCGCTGTTGATCTTCATTGGCATCTCGCCGGCGGTTGCGGTGGCGAGCATGGCGAGCCACATCGTCGCATCCTCGTTTTCCGGCGCGATCAGTTACTGGCGCAAAAACGCGCTTGATCTCGCGCTGGCGATGATGCTGTTGAGCGCTGGCATCATTGGCACCGCGTCCGGCGTCTGGCTGTTCACGACCTTGCGCGCGATGGATCAACTCGACTTGGTGATCGGCCTTTCGTACGTGACGCTGCTGTCGATTGTCGGCGCGCTGATGATCTACGAGAGCGTGCGTGCGATCCTGCGCGCACGAGCTGGCATGCCGGTGACAATAAGACGGCCGGGCAGCCACACTTGGGTGCACCGCCTGCCGTTTAAGATGCGGTTCAAGCGCTCCAAGATCTACGTGTCGGCTATCCCGGTGTGGGGCATCGGCTACATCATAGGCTTCGTCGGAGCCATCATGGGCATCGGCGGCGGCTTCCTACTGGTGCCGATGCTGATCTACTTCCTGCGCGTGCCGACCGCGACGGTGATCGGCACCTCAATGGTACTCACGCTCGTCACCATGGCCTCCGCGACAGTGATGCACGCGATGACCAACCATCTGGTCGACGTAGTGCTGGCACTGATTCTCATGGTGGGCGGCGTAGTCGGAGCGCAGTTCGGCGCGCGCACCGGACAGAAGATGCGCGGCGAGCGGCTGCGGCTGTTGTTGGGGCTGTTGGTCTTCGCGGTGGGCTTGCGCTTCGCCTATGAACTGGTGGTGCCGCCC
>DATMUQ010000099.1:0-3253 GCA_035563795.1 Terriglobales bacterium
GCATCTCCCGCCGTTTCTGGCGCATCGCCTCCTTGTCCAGCGAGGCGAGATCGGTACCGAGCCAGACCACCTTGCCGTCCTTGATCGGCAAGAGGCGCAGGAGGGCGCGCCCCAGGGTCGACTTGCCGCAGCCGGATTCACCAACCAGGCCCAGGGTTTCGCCGGCGGCGAGGTCGAAGCTGACACCATCGACCGCCTTGACGACGGCCGGTTGCTTGCCGAACAGGCCACCGCCACCGACCGTGAAATGCACCTTGAGGTCGCGCACCGACAGAATGGTTTCGCCGACCTTGCGATCAGCCTTGGCGTCGGTCGCCATCACAGCACTGGCAGATGACATGCTTTCTTCCTTTGCGGTGCGAATTCCTGCAGCAAGGGCCGCTCTTCCCGGCAGATATCCATGGCCATCTCACAACGGTCGCGGAAGGCGCAACCGCTCGGCAGGCGCTGCAGGTTGGGTGGCTGGCCGGCAATGGTATGCAGCCGGTCACTGCCGGTTTCATCCAGTCGCGGCATCGATTGCAGCAGGCCCTTGGTGTAGGGATGTTGCGGGTTCTTGAAGATATCCCGGACCGGACCACTTTCGACGATATTGCCGGCATACATCACCATCACCCGGTCGCAGAGGCCGGCAATGACGCCGAGATCGTGGGTGATGAAGGCGGTGGTGGTCTTGTGCTCGATCTTCAGCTTGCGCAGCAGCGTCAGGATCTGCGCCTGCACGGTGACGTCGAGTGCCGTTGTCGGTTCGTCGGCGATCAGCAGCTCCGGGTTGCAGAGCAGCGCCATGGCAATCATCACGCGCTGGCGCATGCCGCCGGAGAACTCATGCGGGTACATGTTGAGCCGGCGCTTGGCTTCCGGAATCTGCACCTGCTCCAACATCTCCACCGATTGCTTGGCCGCCTGCCCTTCGCTGAGGCCCTTATGGGTGATCAGCACCTCGGTCATCTGGCGGCGTACCGTCAGATAGGGATTGAGCGAGGTCATCGGGTCCTGGAAGATCATCGCCAGCTTGGCGCCACGGATCTTGTTCAGCTCCGGGACTGGCAGGCCGAGGATCTCCTTGCCATGGAATTTGGCGCTTCCCTTGACGCGACCATTGCGCGCCAGAAGCCCCATCAGCGACATGAAGATCTGCGTCTTGCCGGAGCCGGATTCGCCGACAATGCCAAGGGTCTCGCCTTCCCGGATGGCAAAGGAGACGCCGTTGACCGCCTTCACCTCGCCATCCGGCGTCGCGAAGGTGGTGCGAAGATCGGTCACTTCCAGTACATGCTGGTGCGGGGCGACCGCTTGCTGCTCAGTCATTTTCTGTAAAGCCGTCATGATCAGCGATCCTTCGGGTCGAAGGCATCACGCAGGCCATCGCCAATGAAATTCAAACAGAGCAGCGTCAAAGCGAGGACACCCGCCGGGCCGGTGACGGCCCAGGGCGCCTGCTCCATGGTCGAGGCACCTTCGCTGACCAACGTGCCCCAGCTGGAAGCCGGTTCCTGCACACCCATGCCGAGGAAGCTGATGAAGGATTCCGTCAGCATGACGGTCGGCACGGTCAGCGTCACATAGACGACGACCGGACCGATGCAATTCGGGATGATGTGACGCAGGATGATGTTATGCGTCCTGACCCCGCTCGCTTCCGCCGCCTCGATGAATTCCTTGCGCCGCAGGCTGATGGTCTGGCCGCGCACGATACGAGCCATGTCCAGCCAGGAAATGGCCCCGATCGCGGCATAGATCAGCAGCATGTCGCGGCCGAAGACCACCGTCAGCATGATGACGAAGAAGATGAAGGGCAGCGAATAGAGGATGTCGACGATGCGCATCATGAAGCCATCGACACGGCCGCCGACGAAACCGGCTGTTGCCCCCCAGGTGACGCCGATGACCAGGCTGACCAGGGTGGCGACGAAACCGACCATGAGCGAGACCTGGCCGCCATATAACGTACGGACGAAGAGGTCGCGACCATTGGCATCGGTGCCGAAGAAGTAACCCTGGGACCAGTCGGGTGCTGCCAGGATCAGATCGTAATTGACGTCATCCTGGCTGCGGAGCCCGAAATACGGCGCGCCGAAGCAGGCGATGGTAATCAACACGAAGACGACGACGCTCAACATGGCGGCCTTGTTGCCGCGGAAGCGTCGCAAGGCATCGGCAAAGAGCGAGCGGCCTTTGACCTCGATCTGGTCGGTCAAGTCAGCCGAAGTGAGAGCTGCAGACATGCGATGCCTCAACTATAGCGGATTTTCGGATCGAGCAGGCCATAGAGCATGTCTGCCACGAGATTACAGAAAATGATCAGGGCGCCGTAGAAGATGGTGACCCCCATGACCATGGTGTAATCGCGATTGAGCGATCCTTGGACGAAGTAACGGCCGATGCCGGGAATGCCGAAAATCTGCTCCACCACCACCGAACCGGTGATGATCGCGGCGATCGCCGGCCCCAGATAGGAGACGATCGGCAGAATGGCGGCGCGGATGGCATGGCGCGTGATGGTGACGATCTCGGGCAGACCCTTGGCGCGGGCCGTTCGCACATAATTGGTGTGCAACACCTCGATCATACTGCCCCGCATCAGGCGGGTGACGATGGCGATCTGCGGCAGGCAGAGGGCGACCACCGGCAGCACATAGTGCTTGGCCCCGCCCCAGCCGCCAACCGGCAGGATGCCCAGCATCAAGCCGAAGACCAGGGTCATCAGCGGAGCGATGATGAAGTTCGGCACGGCGATGCCCAGCATCGAGATGCCGGTGGCGGTATAGTCCAGCAGCGAGTTCTGCCGGAAAGCCGCCGTGATCCCGAGGGTGATGCCGATCAGCAAGGCCAGGACAATGGCGATGCCACCCAATTGCAGCGAGACCGGGAACCCCTGCGCGATCAGATCGGTGACGCTGAAGTCCTTGTACTTGAAGGAAGGACCGAAATCGCCATGCATCAAGCCGCCGAGATAGCGGAGGAATTGCTGCCAGAGCGGCTCATCCAGATGGTAGGCGCGCAGCAGATTGGCTTCGACCTCTTTGGGAACCTGGCGTTCGGTGGAAAAGGGTCCGCCCGGTGCCAGGCGAATCATGAAGAAGGAAATGACGACGATCAGAAACAGGGTCGGAATGGCCCCGAGAAGACGCCGCAGGAAATAACGCAGCATCGATCAGCTCCGCTCACGGGCTATCGGCCGGCAGGGTGTTGCCGGTTTGGATAGATGATAGATCATAGGACAAAGAAAGCGGCTGGCGGATAAAAATCC
>DATMUQ010000100.1:0-5820 GCA_035563795.1 Terriglobales bacterium
TGGCCGCGGGCGCCGCCTGGCGTCTGGTTTCACACCGGATCGATGGCATCCTTGCCCGAACAGACGGCGGCGACGTTGTCGAGCGCGCGGAAGCCCATGGCGTTGCGGGTCTCCACCGTGGCGCTGCCGATATGCGGGGTCAGGAACACGTTGGGCAATTCGGCGAAGCGCAGGTCGAAATCGGGTTCCGAGCGGAACACGTCGAGGCCGGCGGCGAACAGATGGCCTGATTTCAGCGCCGCCAGCAGGGCTTCCTCGTCGATCAGCGAGCCGCGCGCGGTGTTGACCAGCACGGCGCCCTTGGGCAGCAGCGCCAGGGTCTCGGCGTTGATCACCTTTTCGGTGGCGGCGGTGGCCGGCGCGTGGATGGCCAGGACGTCGCAATGAGGCAGCATGTCCTTCAGGTCGGCGAAGTAACGGGCGCCGGCTTCCAGGTCGGGGGTAAGGCGCGAGCGGTTGGAATAAAGGATCTGCATGTTGAAGCCCCGCGCGCGCTGCGCCATGGCCTGGCCGATGCGGCCCATGCCGAAGATGCCGAGCCGCTTGCCGGTCATGTGAACGCCCAGCATGTAGCCGGTCGACCAGGACTTCCAGGTCGCCTCGCGCACGGCGCGTTCGCCTTCATAGGCGCGGCGGGCGGCACCCAGCATCAGCAGCAGCGCGATATCGGCGGTGGCATCGGTCAGCACGTCCGGCGTGTTGGAGACCGGCAGGCCCTTCTTCTTGGCGGCTTCGAGATTGATATGTTCATGGCCGACCGAAAAGGTGGCGATCATCTTGATATTGGCCGGCAGCTTCTCGATCAGCTCCGGGGTCAGCTTGTCGGTCGGCGTGACCAGCAGGGCATCGGCCTTTGCCGCACCCTTGAGGAGTTCCTCCGGGCTCTGCACATGATCGGTGTCGTTGAGGCTGGCATCATAGCTGGCCAACAGCCGCTTGGTGACGGCGTCAGGCAGTTTACGGGTCACGTGGATAAACGGCTTCTTCGACATGGACGATCCTCGAAAGTGACAAGCGCCGGGGGCTTCCACCATGAGCGGACCGGCCGGCGCGAACGGGGCCTATCTTGGTCGCTTTCGTCATGCGATACTGCCTGGAAGCGGCCCGAATTGACGAGTAGGCGACAGCCAGATGGCAGCAGTTGGCAGGCTCCTGTTTTCCCCCTCCTTGCGCCCTTTTTGCGCATCTCTATTGGCTCTCCTGGCCCTTCCGTCACTGACGGCAGGGGGGGCGGGTTTGGCCCAGGCGACGGAGATCCTGCCGCATAAGGCGGTCTATACCCTGCACAACAAGGAATCGGTCGGCGGCGACGACAATCTCGATGCCGACGGCATGATGATCTTCGAATGGCTGGATACGTGCGACGGCTGGCAGGTCAACCAGCGGGCCAAATTGCGGCTCAGCGGCGATCGCGGCGAAACGGACTTCGAGTGGCGCCAGATCACCTGGGAGGCCAAGGACGGCCGCAGCTATCGTTATCAGAGCCAGGAATTCCAGGATGGCCAGAAGGGCGAGCAGCGCCAGGGCGAGGTGAGCCTCGACAGCAAGGGCGTGCCGCAATTGACCATGTCCTCGCCGCAACAGAGCCAGTCGGCCCTGCCGGCCGGCATCCTGCTGCCGACGGCCCATAGCCTGCGCCTGCTGAAGGCGGCCGCCGATGGCGAGACCTATGTCGCGGCGACGGTCTTTGACGGCACGGTCAGCGACACACCGATGCAGGTCGGTGCGGCCATCACCCCGGCCATGCCGCCCATGCCTGAACAGGCCAAGGATTTTCCACCGCTGGCCAATGTGCCGTCACGGGTGGTGGATCTCGCTTTTTTCCTGAAAGACGATGACCCCGCCGGCATGCCCGATTTCGAGCAGAGCATGCGGCTCTACGACAATGGCGTCATCGGCCATATGAGCTTCCCCTTCGCTGGGGTCGACATGGTCGGTGATCTGGTCAAGCTCGACGCCGCACCGGCCGGCAAATGCAAAGCGGCGACCGCCACTCCGTGAGTGTGGTCGCCGCCTGACTTCAGTTTATCGCCTTGTCTTATTCGGCCGCTGCCTTGACGTAGCGCGGGTCATGCGCCTTGCGGCTGAAAACTTCCCTCACTAGCGGTTCCCATTCGGCCAGCGGCTTGCTCTTGTAATCCGGATCGAAGGCCGCCTGGTCCCAGCTTTCGCAGAAGCGATGGCAGCTGTCATACCATTGATGGCCCTTGAAGCGGTCGCGGGCATTGCGGTTGCCGCCCAGGTGATGGGCGTAATAATACATCTGGAAGACGCCGTGCTGCTCGACCACCCAGGTCACTTCCGGCCGCACATAGGGGCGGATGATGCCGGCAGCGATCTCGGCATGGTTATAGGGCGCAAGCTCATCGCCGATATCGTGGAGGAGGGCGGCCACCACCATCTCCGGATCGGCGCCGTCGGCCTCAGCGCGGGTTGCCGTCTGCAGTGAGTGCTCGAGCCGGCTGACCTTATAGCCTTCCAGCGAATGGTCGAGCTTCGCCAGCGCTTCCATGATGTGCTTCGGCAGGTGGACGGAGAAATCGCGCTCCGACTGGTCGAGCAGCAGGTAATCCTCGCGGGTGCCGTCCTTCATCTGCAGAAAACTGACTGTACGTCCCATCATCTCTTCTCCCTTGTTCTTCTTTATTCCGCGGCGCGCTTCTGCTGCTGCAATTGCCGGTTTAGCATGCGATAGAGGCTGCGAGGCCCGTCGCTATCGATATAGCAGCCTTGCAGATGACGCTCACCCTCGCGGGTATCGAAGGACGTCCGGCCATGCAGCAGGCGGCGGTTGTCGAACATGACGAGATCGCCATCGCCGAGCCGGAAACGGATCTCGAATTCCGCCGCCTTCAGCATGCCATCGAGGCTGCGCCGTGCCGCATAGAAGGCGTCGAGTTCGGCCGGTGACATCAGCGGCACGAAATCGAGCCGCGGGCTGACATGGATCGCTTGGAAGCGGCCGGCTTCGTCCAACTTCAGCGGCGGCTGCCAGGCGATGTGCTGGGTATCGACATCGTCGAACTGGAAACGCACCGGGGTCGAGCTGAGGATGCGATAGGCATCGGGATTGCGCTGCTTCAGCGCCGCGGCACAGGCCATGCCGTCGACCAAAGTCGAGAGACCGCCCTTGGTCTGGTTGATCAGGCAATGCAAGAGCTGGATGCCGGGGGACGGCTCGCGATAGGGATTGTCGACATGAGGGTCGAGGAACAGCGAGCTATAAGCGAGGTCATTGGCATTCGGCTTCGAGCGTACGTCGAAATGGCGGCCGAAATTGGTGTCGCGCACGAAGCCGAAGGCCTCGGCGACGGCGAACAGCGATTGGGACGCGCGTGGCACGTCATGCAGGATCACGAAGCCGTAGCGCAGGAACTTGGTCACCATGTCGAACAGGGCTTCCGGCGTCGGCGTCGGCGACCAGGTTGCTTCCGGCAGATCCTTGAGCGTCGAGGTCCAGGCCTCGAGCGCCGGCAGGCCATCCGCGTCCGGTGCCATCGCCGCCTCGGTCAGCAGCTGGCTGTCCTCGAACTGGCTGACATGACCGTCGCTGAAGGTCACCGTGACTTTTCCTGAGGCCGGGCGGGCGACGGCGGTGATGCGGAGATCAGCCGGCAGGTCGGACGGGTTGTAGACGCGCTGGCCGGTACGCTGGTCCATGCTGGCCTCGCTGCGGCAGCGCTCGCGCAGCCACAGTGGATGCAGCGGGATCCGGCTGCCATCCGCGCGTTGCAGGATCAGTTGCGGTTGCGGGGTCTCGACGATCTCTAGTTGCGGCATCTGGCGGCCCTGTGCGGCGGTTAAACGTGAGCCTATTGTGTCGGCAGAAAAAGCGCCTGAATAGCTGACAAATGCGGGCAACAGATATAACATGGAGTTATGTCTAAACGCCCTTTGCCACCCGTCTCCGCTTTGATCCCCTTCGAGGCCGCCGCCCGCCTCGGCAGCATGTCGGCGGCGGCGCGCGAGCTTGGCATCAGCCAGCCGGCGATCAGCCGCCATCTGCAATTGCTGGAGCGTGACCTCGGCCAGATCCTGTTCCAGCGCAACCGACGCGGTCTTGCGCTGACTTCGGCCGGGCGGGCTTATTACCAGGCGGTGGCCGCCGGCTTCACCCAGATCACCCAGGCGACCCAGCAATTGCGGGCGCTGGCCGGCGAGCAGGTGGTGCGCATCAACGCCAATTTCGGCTTTGCCCAGCAATGGCTGATGCCGCGCTTCGCCCGCTTGCGCGCGGCCTTTCCCAAGGCCACCTTCCGGTTGCAGACCAATGACCAGGATGACGAGCTGTCCCTGACCGATAGCGATCTGGCGATCCGCTTCGGTACCGGCCGCTGGTCCGGCTGGGACAGCAGCAAGCTGCTGGCGGAAGAAGTCTATCCGATGTGCGCGCCGGCTTATCTCGATGCCTATCCGCAATTGCGCCGCAAGGGGCTGAAGCCGGCGGATCTGCCGACCCAGCAATTGTTACATATGGATGAAGGATTGCAGCGCTGGCTGACCTGGCCGCAATGGCTGCGGTTGCAGGGTGTCACACCGCCGGCGAAGGCACCTGTTTTTCTCTACAGTACTTATCCGTTGCTGCTGCAGGCGACGCTCGCCGGCGAGGGCATCGCACTCGGCTGGCGCGGTCTTGTCGATCCGATGATCGACAATGGCAGTCTCGTGCAATTGCTGCCGCCGCTGCGGCGTGAGCAGCATGGTTATTTTGTCACCTTCCGGCAGGATCATCCGGCCGAGAAACTCTTGCGTCGAATCGCCGATTGGTTCATGACCGAGGCCGTTTCATGAGTACCTCTTCATGAGCACCCCTTCATGAATAATGGAGTGCGCGCATTATGGCTGATGATCTCAAGGATTATTACCGTCGCCGCGCTGCCAGCTATGAAGCGATCTACCAACGCCCCGATGCCGAACGCCTGACCGAGCAGGAAGACCTGGCGCGCGCCATTCGCCGCCATCTTGCTGATCGTGACGTGCTGGAAGTGGCGGCGGGCACTGGTTGGTGGACGGTTCAGGCCGCGGCAGTCGCACGTCATGTGATGGCAACTGATGCCAATCCGGAAACATTGGATATCGCCCGGCTGAAGCCGCTGCCGCCGTCACGGGTGACGCTGCAGACAGCGGATGCCTATGATCTCGCGGCACTGGGGCGCAGGTTTGACGGCGCGCTGTGCTGCTGCTGGCTGTCGCATGTGCCGCGTTACGATCTGCAGCGTTTCATCGATGGCCTGCACAGCGTGTTGAAGCCGGGTGCTGCCGTCTTCTTTGCCGATAATTGCTATGTGCCGGGGCAGGGTGGCGAATTGGTGACCCCGGCAGATGAAGCCGACACCTACAAGCTGCGGCAACTCGATGACGGCGGCACGCATCGCATCCTCAAGAATTATTACGAGCGCGACGAGTTGCTGCGACTGTTCTCGCCGCGCGCCGATGACCTCCTGATCCACACCGGCAAGCATTTCTGGTGGCTGAGCTATTATCTGGCGCGGTGAACGGCGTCGTTTTTGGCTGAACGGGCTGCTCAGGGCCGCTTCGGCTTTGGCGATGTTGCCGGCGTGACGGCGAGGCTGCGTCCCTTGACGATGCTGCTTTTGCCGAGCTTGGCCCGCACGGCATCCATGGCGGCTTCGACCTTGCGGCGGCGGTCGCTGTCGGGATCGGCGAGATCGATGGGATCGGCATCGGCGAGCTCATGGAAATGCCCGGTGCCGATGCCGAGCAGCCGGTACCAGGTGCCGTCGCATTCGCGTTCCAGCAACTGCCTGCCGGCACGATAGAGCGTTTCAGCGAGCACCGTCGGCGCCGGCAGGCTCACCT
>DATMUQ010000101.1:0-2955 GCA_035563795.1 Terriglobales bacterium
TGGGCGAGATACCCAGCCGGCCGCAACCGCGGGCCGGCCGGCCGGCCGAACCCAATCAAGGCGCCATCGGTGCCCTCGTCCTCGCCGCCGGCCAATCGAGCCGCATGGGCACCAACAAGCTGCTGCTGGAAGCCGACGGCAAGCCGCTGATCTGCCATGTCGTCGATCATGCTTTGGCGCTGGATCTCGCCGAGGTCGTGGTGGTGCTCGGTCACCAGGCCGAGGCGATCCGCCAAGCACTGGGCAACCGCCCCGTCCGCTTCGTCCTCGCCAAGGATTATGCCCGCGGCATGAGCGCGTCGCTGAAGACGGGGCTGGCCGCACTGGCACCGGAGACGGCCGCCGCTTTCGTACTGCTCGGCGACATGCCCGCCGTTTCCTCAACCCTGCTGCGCCGCTTGCTGACGGCCTATAACCCGGTCGAAGGGCGCTCGATCGTCCTGCCGGTCCATGGCGGCAAGCGCGGCAATCCGGTGCTCTGGGACCGCCGCTATTTTGCCGAGATGCAGGCCCTTGCCGGCGATGTCGGCGCACGCCATCTGATTGGCGAGCATATGGCGGAAGTGGCCGAGGTTGAAGCCGATGACGGCGCCATCTTCCGCGACATCGACACCCCGCAGGCTTATGCGGATCTGTTGCAGGGAATTTCGTCGTGACCGCCGCGCTCTATCATGCCGCCCTCGTCGAGCGCGCCAAGGCCGCGTTCGGCAAGGGACGCCTCGATCAGCCGACCACCAGCATCACGCTCGACAACCCGCTTTGCGGCGATCGCGTGACGCTGGATATCGTCATGGCCGATGGCCGGGTGGAGCGGATCGGACATCAGGTCCGCGGCTGTCTGCTTTGCGAGGCCGCGGCTGCCACCATCGCCGAGACCTGCCAGCATCAATCACCGGCGACCGTGCGGGCGCTCATTCCCGCCATCCAGGCAATGATGCGGGATGGCGCCGCTGCCCCCAGTGACTGGCCCGCGCTGGAAATTTTCGCCCCGGTCCATAACAGCAAGAGCCGGCGCGATTGCGTGCTGCTGCCCTTCACGGCGCTTGAACGCGCCCTCGATCAGGCCGCGTAAAAGAGGCCGTCAATCATGCGCCGCCAGCCAGGCGGCGGCACGGTCCAGTTGGGTCTCATCGAAGACGGCAACACCGTTGCGACGCAGCAGTGCCGCGGCCACACCCTCACCGGGAACGCGCCGGTTGGCGAATTGCCCGTCATAGATCTCCCGGCTGCCGCAGGATGGGCTGCGCTGCTTCAAGATGGCGACAGAAATATTGTGCTGGATCGCAAGGTCCAAGGCGACCTGCGCGCCGCGGAGGAAGCTTTCCGTGACATCGTCGCCATCGGCGGTGGCGATGACCGCTGTACCATCCAGCACATCGCTGCCGGTCCCGCCCCTGATCTCCGCCGCCGGTCGCGGCACCGGCAGATCGCCGGCCAGTTCCGGACAGGCGATGACCAGCCGCCCTTCGGCCTGCCATTGCGCCAACAAACCATCGCCCTTCCCGGCAGCACGCCCGTCATAGCGGACGGGGCGCCCCATCAGGCAGGCACTGACCAGGATCTTGCGCATGCAGCCCTCTCCTCGCGCCGGATCGTTCTGGACGGATCGTTCTGGACGGATCGCTGTGCGATTTGTCTAGAACGTGAATCCGTCTCTCCTCAATAGAGCACGATCGACGGTCGCGCTCTAGGCCGGCAGTTCCTGCAAGAACGCGCGCACTGTCTCAGGCATGCCGTGTTGCATCAAATCGTTATGCCCCGCCTCGGGCGGGAAGAAACCTTGCTTCGGCTCATTGGCGCGGGCCAGCAGCATGCGGCCGAAACGGACATCGGTGGTGCGGTCACGCTGGCCATGAATGATGAGCAGCGGCAGACGTACCTTGTCGATCTTGTCGATCGAGGCGAATTTGTGCCGGATCAACTGGTCAAAAGCGAGATAGGGATAACGCGCCCAGGCCGAGAGGTGGATCGAGGCGGGCGGCGCTTCGAGAATGAGCGCCAGAGCCGGCCGCTCGGTCGCCATCTGCACCGCGACGCCGGTCCCCAGCGATTCCCCGAACAGGATCAACTTGTCGGCAGTGATGCCGGACTGGGTGAGAAAATCCAGATTGGCGCGGGCCGTCTGGTAGAAACTTTCCTCGCTCGCCTTGCCCGGATTGCCGCCATAGCCGGGATAGCCGACCAGCAGCGCACCATAGCCGACGGCGAGATAAGGCAGCACCCGTTCGACGCGCTCGACAATGCTGCCGGCATTGCCATGGAAATAGCAGATGGTCCGGCCATCGGCGCGGCTTGCCGGGATATACCAGGAGAGTAGCGGTCCGGCCTCCCCGGCAATCATGACCGCCTTGCAGCGATCAGCGATGGATGTCGCCGCCAGGTCGGGTTTCGTTGCCGAACCGGGAAATATCTTGCCGCTCTGGGTAACATAGAGAAAGAGCAGCGCCACCAAGTAAAGCAGGGCAACGATCAACAGGATCGTCAGGATGATACTCATATTGACGTCAACCCCTGTTCCCTTATGCCCCGATCATGGTCGCGATCGATCGCATTCATGTCGGCCTTATTACATCAGATCCGGCAAACCGGCGTCTGCCCAGGCGCGCAGCTTAACATATCATCGGGCTGTACAATCGCCGGGAAATATCCTGCCAATAGTTGGCGTTAAATGTTGTCGTTAAATGACAGGAGCGGCGTCGTTTTAACCGGGCCGCGGCGCTTGCCTTAGACTTGGTCATCTGAAACCATGCGGCCGACGAATCGGTCGCCATCATGATGGGAGAGAGAGACATGGATGTTCGCGCCGCACTGGCCATAGAAGCGGGCAAGCCGCTCAGCATTGAAACCGTGCAACTGGAAGGCCCGAAGGCCGGGGAAGTCCTGGTCGAGATCAAGGCGACCGGCATCTGCCATACCGATTACTTCACCCTGTCGGGCGCCGATCCCGAAGGCCTG
>DATMUQ010000102.1:0-15665 GCA_035563795.1 Terriglobales bacterium
CCGCCGAGCAGGTCGGCGAGCCGCTTCGACAAGGCAAGGCCGAGGCCCGTGCCTTCGAATTTGCGCGTCGTGCCGCCTTCCGCCTGGAAGAATGGCATGAAGATGTGTTCCAGCACCTGCTCGCTGATGCCGATGCCCGTATCTGAAACCGCAATGACGAAGGTGCCGTCGGCTTCGACAACGGGATTGAGCTCGATCCTGCCGCCGCGCGGGGTGAATTTGACAGCATTGGACAGCAGGTTGCCGATGATCTGTCGGGTGACGCGCTGGTCGGTCAGCAGATGCGGTAGCCCGGTGCCGAAATCGCAAACCAGGTTGATGCCGGCTTGTTCTGCCTTCACGCGATAAGCAGCGATGACCGGCTGGACGATCATCTCGAAGGTCGTTTCCGCATCCTGCAGCACCAGCGTCCCCGCCTCGACCGAGGTCAGCCCGAGAATGTCATTGATGACGCCGAGCAGCTGGTTGGCACTTTCATGGATATCGGAGGCATAGGCGCTGTATTCGGGCGCGCCGAGCGCGCCATGCGTCTGCAGGCGCATCATCTCGGAGAAGCCGATGATGGAATTCAGCGGCGTGCGCAATTCATGGCTCATATGGGTGAGGAAGTGCGTCTTCGCCCGGTTGGCCTGTTCGGCCGCTTCCTTGGCGGCCAGCAGATTGCGCTCGCGCTCGGTCAGTTCGGTGATGTCGTTCGCCGTGCCGCGATAACCGAGATGGGCACCGCTATCGGCATCGAAGACAGGTACCACGCTGATCAGCAGCAGCTTGAGCTGGCCCTGCTTGTTGACGGCTTCGAAGACATGGTCGCGGAAGGGCGTCATCACCTCGATCCGCTTCATCAGCGTATTGCCGGCCCGGCGGTTGAGTGCCAGACCATGCAGCGGCTTGCCTACCAGTTCTGCCGGATAATAACCCATGACCCGGGAAACGCGATCTGAGAGGAAGGTCAGGTTGAGATGGACATCCGTCTCCCAGACCCAATCGGAGGCGAGACGGATCACGTCATTCAACCGCTCCTGCATGCGCAGTAATTCGCGGGTCAGGCGGGTGACATTCGGTGTCAGCTCGAAGGCGCTGCCGATCGCAATCAGGCTGCCGTCGTCAGCCAGCAAGGGGGCAAAGCGGGCATGCAGCAGGTGATCCTTGCCGTCGATATCGACCGAACCGTCGCGCCAAACAGTGCCATCGGCGACCAGGCGCGACCGATCCACCCAGCGTGCCGGGTGATAGATATCCGCCAGGGAAGCTTGCTCGATCGGCAGATGCAGCAGCCGGTCGTAGGAGGCGGTCGACCATAACAGGTGGTCGTCGAGATCATGAACCGCCATCGGCGTCACATGATCGCCGAACGGCCCGACCATCAATTTATTGAGCTGGTACAGCAAACCCTGCGGGTCGCGATCTGCGGCAAGGCTGGCAGGGCGACGCGCGCGGCGGCTCATTTGCGGGTCTGTTCGAGCCGTTTGATCGAGCGCAGGAAATCGGGATTGAGCTTCCAGCGCTCGACGACCTTGGCGGCCGTGTCGGCCTTGAGGCGATCGAAAAGATCGAGTGCCCGCTTCATCGCGTAAGCGTCCTTGGCGAGCTCCTTGGGATGAACACGCTGCAGCAGCAGGAAGATGCTGGTGAAACTGGTGCGGTCGATATCGGCAGAACGCGCAACGATGACCAGGCCTTCGGCACCTTCATCATAGATCAGCTTGCGCACCGACGAGATCTTGATCCGCGCCATGCTGGCGAGCAGGGCCTCAAACAGCGCGATCTCGCCCTGCCGCAGGGTCTGCAGCAGGAGATTGGCATTGACCTTGTTCTGCCTGGTCAGCTCATGGGCCAGATTGCTGGCGGCGGTATCTTCTTCGCTCTGCGCTTCATTGTCTTCGATGACGGTATCGACGGTCTTGCCGACAGCGAGGTCGATGTCGATCTCGTCGACATGGAAGTTTTCCAGGATGAACTGGCGCAAGGCCGCGGAAACCCAGGCATACATCCGCTTGGCGAGTGCTGCCTCAAGATCGTTGCGGCGGAGCAATGGCTCCTGGAATTCGTCAACGGTGCGAGACTGCTCCACCAGATAGGCCATGGTGGATTGGGAAATCTGCGCGCCATGGTTCTGCAGCAGGGTACGAATTACGTCGGTCGCATTGGTGGCGACCAAAGCATCGGAGACCTGGAAACTGACGCTGCGCCGCATAGCGATCGCCAGCCGGTGGGCCTGGGTGCGGTAGTGGATGGTCTCGATCAGGGCGTCGTCGCTGAGCAGGTCGCTTTTCAGCAGGATCGGCGAGGCGATGTCGAAATCGTCATTCGCCAGGATCTCCACCACTTCGCGCGGCGCGTTATGGGATTTGGCCAGCTTGGCGGCCAGGCTCTTGCGAATCGGCCGGGCGACATCCTGGATCAGCTTCTTCAGGATGTCGTTCATCAAGGCTAGTTCATGCGTCGTCAGCTGACGCGCATTGTCATCGACCAGATTGCCAATAGCCACCGCGAGGGTACTGCGACCCTCGATCGAACTGTCGCGGGCCAAATCAACGAGATGGCCCACATCTGAGGCAATGACTGTCATCCGGTTCTATCTCAATCGTAAGCGGCGCTGTCCGGTGATACGACGCAATGCATTGTGCTTCGGACACGCTGCGACACTAACTCTATGATAAGAATAGGACGGGAACGTTACTAAATGCTTAAATCATTGCTGCTAAAGTACTGATCTGTCTTGGTTCAGTACTAAACCGTGTGATAGCGCACATCATTGCCCTTCGCGTTTTGCTTGCGCCCGCTGGGCCCAAATCATGTCGGAAGGTGGCTTAGTCTAAGGCTTGTCGGCCGTTTTTCGATGAGGGGAGCCGCGAAAGAAATGGTGCCCCCAGCAGGACTTGAACCCGCGACCTACTGATTACAAATCAGTTGCTCTACCAGCTGAGCTATAGGGGCATCTGGCGGCTGAACGCCGGTCGAAGCGGCCCTGTGATAGCCCGATTTCGGCTTCTCGATCAAGCCTGGGCAGGCCTATGAGGCATTTTCCACCGGCGGAACGGCTGGGCCGCCCCGCCGGCTGTGACAATCAGGTCCGGTATTTCACCTTCGGCAGCACGCAGAGCATCTCATAGAGGAGATTGGCGCCCAGCAGCGAGGTATTGCCTTGGGGGTCATAAGGCGGGGCGACTTCGACCAGGTCGCCGCCGACGATATCGAGACCGCGGCAGCCGCGGATGACCTCCAGCCCCTGGATGGTGGTGAGGCCACCCGGTTCCGGCGTGCCGGTGCCGGGGGCGGAGGAGGGGTCGAGGCCGTCGATATCGAAACTGAGATAGACGGGGCCCTTGCCGAGCTGTTGGCGCACTTCCGCCATCAGCGGCGCCAGCGACTTGTACCAGCATTCCTCGGCCTGGACGACGCGGAAGCCCTGGGCCCGCGGCCAGTCGAAATCCTCCGCCTCGTAGCCGGTGCCGCGCAGGCCGATCTGCACCACGCGCTTGCCATTGAGGAGGCCTTCCTCGACGGCGCGGCGGAACGGCGTGCCATGGGCGATCTTCTCGCCGAACATCGTATCGTTGATATCGGCATGGGCGTCGACATGGACCAGCCCGACCGGCCCGTGCTTACGGGCGATGGCGCGGAGGATCGGCAGCACGATCGTGTGATCGCCGCCCATGGTGAGCGGGATGCAATCGTGGCTGAGGATCTCGTCATAGGCGGCTTCGATCAGGCCGATGCTCTTCTGCAGATTGAAGGTGTTGATGGCGACATCGCCTATATCGGCCACCTGCAGGCTGTCGAAGGGCGCCGCGCGCGTCGCCATGTTATAGGGCCGCAGCAGGCAGGATTCAGCGCGGATCTGGCGCGGGCCGAAACGGGCGCCGGAGCGGTTGGAGGTGCCGGTATCGAGCGGCACGCCAACGAAGGCCACATCAAGCCCGGCGGCCGTCGGCTGCGACGGCAGGCGCATCATAGTGGCGGGGCCGCCGAAGCGGGGCATCTTGTTGCCGCCAAGCGGCTGATTGAAAGTCTCTGACATCGCTCAACTCTCAGAATAGGGACCAGTTCGATCCGTCGGTTCGGTCGGACTGCAGATAACAACATTACCGCAGTCCCAGCTATGCTCCTTGAACGGGGCGGCGCCTCTCCCGGCGCGCTTGACCAAGTGCTGCAACATACAGCAATGTCCGCTCAAAGTGCTATTTGACAATTGTCCAGCAGCGCTAAGCAAGTAGCAACCAAACAAATGACACGCGGGAAGATCAGGTCAGGCAATCATGCGTTATTCTCCATTCTGTGAGCGAATCAGCGGGCCGGGCGTTGCCGCCTGGGACATCCATCACAAGGCGATCCATGAAAAGCG
This sequence comes from Terriglobales bacterium, assembly GCA_035563795.1. Classification (GTDB taxonomy): domain Bacteria; phylum Pseudomonadota; class Alphaproteobacteria; order Dongiales; family Dongiaceae; genus Dongia_B. Next base: position 4,346 of record DATMUQ010000102.1, read on the forward strand.
GGCCGGCCGCGATGTGATCGTGCTGTCGATCGGCGACCCGGATTTCGACACGCCGCCGGCAATCACCGAAACCGCGATTAGCTCGCTGCGGCGCGGGGATACGCATTATTCCGACATCATCGGCTATCCCGACCTGCGGGCGGCTGTTGCGGCGCAGCATAAGCGGCGCTCGGGCCAGGAGGTGACGGCCAAGAATGTCGCTATCGTTGCCGGCTGCCAGCCGGGGCTGTTCGCCGCGTCCCTGTGCCTGCTGGCGCCGGGTGACGACGTGGTCGTGCTCGACCCGATGTATCTTACCTATGAGGCAACCATCCAGGCAGCGGGCGCCAATCTGATCCGTGTGTCGCAGCGGCCGGAAAACCATTTCCATCTCGACCCCAAGGATCTCGAGAAGGCGATCACGCCGAAGACCCGGGCGCTGTTCTTCGCGACGCCGAGCAATCCGACCGGCGCCATGATGTCCCTGGAAACGGCGCAGGCGGTGGCGGAGATCGCCATTCGTCACGATCTCTGGGTGGTGTCCGACGAAGTCTATGCAGCGCTCAGCTTCGGCAAGCAGCATGTCAGCATCGGCGGCCTGCCCGGTATGGGCGAGCGCACGGTGACGGTGAATTCCCTGTCGAAGTCGCATGCGATGACCGGCTGGCGCATCGGCTGGATGGTGGGGCCGGAGGAACTGGCGCATCACGTCCATGCGCTCGGCCTCAGCATGCAATACGGCCTGCCGCCCTTCATCCAGCATGCGGCCACCTATGCGCTGACCCATGACGTGCCGGAAGTGGAAGAGATGCGCCAGGCCTATCAGCGCCGGCGCGATGCGGCGGTGGCGCGGCTCAACCAGGTGCCGGGTCTCTCTTGTCACGTGCCGGAAGCCGGCATGTTCATGATGCTGGATGTCCGCAAGACCGGCATGTCGGCCTATGACTATGCCTGGGGCCTCTATAACGCGACGGGTGTGTCGGTGCTGGATGCCAGTGCTTTTGGCCCCAGTGCCGCCGGTCATCTGCGGGTCTCGTTCGTGGTCGATGAAGCGAGCCTCGACGAAGCCTGCAAGCGTATCGCCAGCTATACCAATTCGCTGCCGGGCATCGCGGCTTAGTCGGCGGCGGTTTTCAGCGATCATCAACGGTCATGTTCGGCCAGGAAAGCGCGTGCGATCTCGTGCAGCTTCTCCTGGCCGAAACTGTCGAAATGTCCGCCATGGGCGATGCTGACTGACAGGTCGAGCACGCGTTTCATTGACTCGATGTAACGCTGCATCTCGGTGTGATAGGCCTCGTAAGCGAGCGGCCCGTCATAGATAACGTCGCCGGAGAAGAGGATGCCGGTGGCTTTTTCATAGAGCGCCATCGAGCCGGGCGAATGGCCGGGCAGATGCAGCACCTCGAAGCTGCGATCGCCGAGATCGACGAGCTCACCTTCATCCAGATAGGTCTGGGCCGGCGCCGGCTTGACGTCATAGCGCGCGGCATCCCAATCGCCGGGCGGCAAGGCGGTGAAGATGTCATCGCTGACATAGTCGTCAGCCACGGTGTTGTAGCGATCCGGCCGCGTGAGGATATGGGCCTCGGAAATATGGATGGCACGATCTTCGAATTCGTGATGATTACCGATATGGTCGAAATGGCTGTGGCTGGCGACGGCGAGCAAAGGCCGCTCTGTCACCAGTTTCACCTGCTCGCGTAAACTCACGACGCCCATGCCGGAATCGACCAGCATGTCGCGGTCGCGGCCACGCACATGCCAGATATTGCAGCGATAATAGGGCTTGATATGCGGTTCCCAGATCCAGGTGACGCCATCACCCATGGCTTTGGTTTGGTACCAGGTCTCGGGCGTGGCGATCTGCATGTGCTGGAATTCCCTAAACGACGGCGCGCCCGCGGCGCTTTGCGCTGGTTGTCACGGGCAGGCCACTAAACACGACATCGATCTGCGCCGACATCCGCCGCTTCATTTCCTCGATCGGCATCGTTTCCTGGGTGATGAAGACCACGAAGAGGCAGTTGCAGACCTCGAACAAGATATCGCCGGCGACGCGGGCGTCAATTTCTTCGCTGAGATCGCCACGGGCTTGCAAGGCCGCCACCAGCTCACCGACCTGATCGGCGAGTTTGCGATCGAGCTCGGCATAACCGATACCAAAGGGGGATGCCGGCTGGGTGATAGCGGTGGCAATGGCGTTGCGCCACAATTCCTTGGTGAGGTGGACCAGCGAGTGGTCGACATAGGAGACGAGGAGGGTATGGATGGCCTTGATGGGGTCCTTCGGCGCCTTCGAGATCAGCTTCTTGCCGTTGGCGCGGACTTCCTCGCCATCAAGTGCCACCAGCGCCAGCAGCAGATCGCCCTTCGACTGAAAATAGTTATAGACCGTGCCTGGCGCCACTTCGGCGCGCTCGGCGATGGCCTCGATGCTGGTTTCGGCATAACCAGTGCGCTGGAACAGGGTGCCGGCCGCTTCCAGAATGTCGCGGCGCCGTGTTGCTTTCTGTCGCTCGCGTAAGCCAGCCATGCTCCCCGCATTCCCATGTTGTTCATGGTGAGAAAATGAATTGACTTAATTTTGTAGTTCATTCATTTTTCGTCAAGCAGGAAATGACGTCGTGAACAAGATCGGCCCAACGATCGCACGCCGCCGTCGGGGCATTGAGGAAGTGCCGGCCTGCACCAAGCCAATCCGCAGGGGGTATCCGCATGTCCACATCTCCATTCATCCGTTTTCTGAAGGCTTCGGCGGCCGTCGCCGGCTTGCTGTTGTCGGTTTCCGTTTCTGCCCAAGCGGCGGATACGCTGAATGTGCTCACCTGGTGCGATCACGAGGACCCGGCGCTGCTGGGGCCGTTCGAGCAGGCCAATAACGTCAAGATCAACTTCAAGGATATCGACAGCACGGCAGCCGCTCTGGCGGTGCTCGGCCAGTCGAAGCCCGGCGATTGGGACGTCCTCGTGGCCGATGAGACGGATACCGGCCGGCTCGCCAAGATGGGCCTGCTGCAGGAATTGAATGCGAAGGATTTCCCCTTCAGCGACATCCCGGCGGAGATCGCCGATCCCAAGCTGACCTCAGTCGATGGCAAGCTCTACACCATCCCGGAAAAGTTCGGCTACAACACGGTCGCCTTCAACAAGACCGCCGTCGACCCCAAGGCGATGGAAGACATCAACGCGATCTGGGACCCGAAATATAAGGGCAAGGTCGCGGTCTATGATTACTACGTGCCCGAGATCGAATATGTGGCGATCGCGCTTGGCAAGAAGCCGTCTGAGCTCAGCGATGCCGATTTGCCGGCGATCAAGGAAAAGCTGATCGCGCTCAAGGCCAATGCCGCCATGGTGGGTGACGTGACCACCGTGCAGCAGGCGCTGGCGACCGGTGCGGTTGATCTCCTGGTCGGCGGCGGCGAATGGGTGACGGCGGGTATCGCCAAGGACAATCCCAATCTCGACTATGTCATTCCGACCCAGGGCGGTGTCCGCTGGCAGCAGGGCCTTGGCGTCTTCGCCAGCACCACCAAGAAGGACCTCGCCACCAAGTTCGTGCAGTACATCGTCAGCCCGGAAGCCCAGGGCAAGCTCGCGACGTCCTCCTGCTATTGGGGCATGCCGGCCAACAGCAAGGCTGTGCTGAACGACGAGCAGAAGGCGATCCTGCGCTGGGCCGACCAGCCGGGCTATATCAAGAACTCCTATCCCTATCTGCAGATGACGCCGGATTTCGACAAGAAGCTGCAGGCGCTGTGGGCAGAAGTTCTGCAGGCCAAGTAAGACCGATGGCAGGCCGATGGATCGCCTATCGGCCTGCCGTTTCCTGACACATAGAGACCTTATTCGTGCCGCCCACCTCCACATCCGATAACGAAAAGCTGGCGAGCCGGCGCTCGACCTTGGCCGGGTTGGCCTTCTCCTTGCCGGCTGTCGCCTGGATCGCACTGTTCTTCGCCGCACCGCTCGTCATCATGAGCATCTACAGCCTGACGCCGCTGGCGGATAACGGCGCCTTCAGCCTCGACAATTACCGGCATTTCTTCGGCGAGCCGGCTTATGTGCAGGCAATCTGGAACTCCGTGGTGACGACGGCGATCGTCGTCGTCCTCAGCCTGCTGCTGGCCTATCCCTTCGCTTTTATCCTCGCTTACAAGGTACCGAAGCGCTGGCAGCGCCTGGCGCTGGCTTGCGCCATCCTGCCGTTCTGGACCTCCTATGTGGTCCGTTCCTATGCCTGGCTGCTGGTGCTGGCGCCGACCGGTGTCGTCAACTGGGTGCTGATGAACCTGCATATCACCGACCACCCGATCACTTTTGCCTATAATCCCGGCGCCACCGATCTCGGCTTCGTGCATTTCTTCATCATGCTGAATGCGCTGACCATCTATGCCAATCTGGTGCAGATCAATCCGCGCTATGTGCTGGCGGCGCAGGATCTCGGTGCTTCCGCCTGGCGCAGCTTCCTCGCCGTCACGCTGCCGCTCAGCATCCCAGGCATGACGGTCGGCGCCTTCCTGACCGTGGTCCTCTGCATTGGCGATTTCATCACGCCGCAGATCTTGGGCGGCAATAAGGAGCTGCTGCTTCCACAGGTGATCATGATGCAGATCCAGCGCCAGCTCGATCTGCCGATGGCTTCCACCATGTCGCTGGTGCTGACCCTGATCGTGGCCGTGGTCTATCTGGCTTTGCAGCGCAAGATGCGCATGTCGAGGCTCTGACAATGCGCTGGACCCAACGCCTCGGCAATCTCGTTTCCGGCTTTTATCTGACGGCCTGCTATATCTTCATCCTGCTGCCGGTTGCCGTCCTCATCCTGTTTTCGTTTCAGGATGGCCGGCTGCCGGTGCCGCCGTTCCATGGCCCGACGCTCAACTGGTACATAACGGCGATTTCCAATGACCGGCTGATGGCGGGGCTCGGCAATTCGCTGATGGTCGGCCTGTCGTCATCGGCCTTGTCGGTACTCCTCGGCTTCCTCGCTGCCTATGGCGTGTCGCGCTATGAGTTTGCCGGCAAGCGGCTGCTGCAAGGCGTCATCATCCTGCCGCTGGCGGTTTCCTATCTGCTGGTCGGCATGGGGCTGCTGGTCACGCTGTCGTCGCTGGGTCTGGGGCCGTCGCTGATCATGGTGGTGGTCGGCCATGTCGTCATCAACATGCCGCTGGCTTTCGCCATCTGTCTCGCGCAATTGGGGGAGCATCAGCGCAAGATCGAATGGGCGGCGCGCGATCTGGGCGCCTCGACCTTCCGGGTCCTCACCATGGTCACCATGCCGATGATCGCCCCGGCGATGATTGCAGCCTTCTGCCTGTGCTTCACCCTGTCCTGGGACGAATTCATCATTGCCTTCCTGGTGACGCGCTTCGACGTCACCCTGCCGATCGTCATCTGGACCATGCTGCGGGGCGGGCTCAATCCGCAGACCAACGCCGTAGGTTCCTTCATCTTCCTGTGCTCCATTCTGCTGCTGATTGTGGTGGAGCTGCTGCTGTTCAGAAAGCGCCGCGAATGACTGCCCAACCGCATCTCGATATTGCCAATCTCCGCAAGGTCTATAGCGAGGTCACGGCACTGGACGACGTTTCCCTGGCGGTGGAGCAGGGCGCCTATGTGGTGTTGCTCGGCCCCTCGGGCAGCGGCAAGACCACGTTGCTCTCGGCGATCGGCGGCTTCATCATCCCGACTTCGGGGCGGATCAGCATTGCCGGCAAGGATGTGACGACGCTGGCACCGGCCCATCGCCCGACCACCACCCTGTTCCAGGATTACGCGCTTTTCCCGCATATGTCGGTCGCCAGCAATGTCGGCTTCGGGTTGAAGATCCGCAAAGTCGGCGGCGCCGATTACGACAAGCGGATCAAGGGTGCCCTGGAAATGGTCGGCCTCGCCGGCTACGGCAAGCGCGGCATCCATGAGCTGTCCGGTGGCCAGCGCCAGCGTGTCGCCCTGGCGCGCGCGCTGGTGGTCGAGCCGGAGATCCTGCTGCTCGATGAACCGCTGGGCGCCCTCGATCTCAATCTCCGCCGGCAGATGCAGGACGAGCTCATGGATCTGCAGCGCCGCACCGGCCGCAGCTTCGTCCATGTCACCCATGACCAGGAAGAGGCGATGGCGCTCGCCTCCCTGATCGTCGTCATGAACAAGGGCCGCATCGAGGATATGGGCACGCCGAAGCGCATCTATGAGCGGCCGGCGACCCGCTTCACCGCCACTTTCATGGGCGAGAGCACGCAAATCGCCGGGCGCATTTCCGGCGGCCAGAACGGCGTCTTCAATGTCGCCACCGGGATCGGCCATCTTCAGGCAGTCGGTGATGCCGGCGACGGTGCCGAGGTGACGCTGATCCTGCGGCCGGAAAACATCCTGGTCGGGCCTATGGGCGATGTCGCGCTGGGGCAGGCCCGGATTCGCGAGGCTGTGTTCCAGGGGGCACACTACCGGGTTCTGGCCAGCAGCGAGAGTGGCAGCCAGGATTTTGTCCTCCGCCTGCCGCCGGATGCCCGGGTGGAGCAGGGAATGCAGATCGGGTTGAGCTGCCAGTCCAACCGTCTGGTCGCGGTCGCCCGATAGGCACCGTTAACCCCGTGAGCTGGTTTGCCGGCTGCCGGTGAGCCGATTTCACCACGGGTTGCGTTGCCGGCACGCTTGGGCGGCTTGATTCCCCTCGGCACTTCGCTACAGTGCCGGCCATCATGCTGACAGGAATGAACGAATTCGGAAGGCTTAAGCGGCTGGCCATGCGGCGGCCCCAGGAAGCCATGCGCAATCAGGCCAAGGTCGATGCCGAATGGCGCGATCTCAACTATCACACACGGCCGGATTTTGGTGTCGCCCAACGCGAACACGATGCCTTTGCGGATATCATCCGCAGCGTCGGCGCCGAGGTCATCTATCTGCCGGATGATGCGGCACTCACCATGGATAGCCTCTATGTCCGTGACGCGGCGACCGTGTCGCCCAAGGGCGTCATCCTCTGCAACATGGGCAAGGCGGTGCGCCGCGGCGAGCCCGGTATCCATGGCAAGGCCTTCGAAGCAGCCGGCATTCCGGTGCTCGGCGCTGTCACCGGCAGCGGCAATATCGAAGGCGGCGATCTCATCTGGCTCGATGACAAGACCGTCGCCATCGGCCGCACCTACCGCACCAATGACGAAGGCATCCGCCAGTTCAAGAATTTGGTCGGCCCCGATGTGCATGTCGAAGTCTCGGCCATGCCGCATTACAAGGGCCAGTCGGACGTCTTCCATCTGATGTCGATCATCAGCCCGCTGGATAAGGATCTACAGCTCGTCTATTCGCCGCTGATGCCGATCCCGTTCCGCGAATGGCTCATCGCCAAGGGCATGAATTTCGTCGAGGTGCCGGACAGCGAATTCGCCAGCATGGGCTGCAACGTGCTTGCCATCGCGCCGCGCGAAGTGGTCATGGTGAAGGGTAATCCGGAAACCAAGAAGCGCATGGAGGCGGCCGGTTGCAAGGTCCATGTGATCGAGGCCGATGCCATTTCAGTACCGGGCGAAGGCGGCCCGACCTGCCTGACCCGTCCGCTGATCCGCGGGTGAGGGAGGGCGAGAACCTTCCATAAATACCCACTCCTGTCACCCTCGGGCTTGACCCGAGGGTCCATGGGAGAGACTGCATTTGCGGTTACCATGGATGCCCGGATCAAGTCCGGGCATGACAAAAAAATGCTTCGTAAAAAAGGGTCGCATTTGCGGCCCTTTTTGCTGCCCGGAACCTGACCGCAAGCGCCGGATAGTTCGGCGGCCGGTCTTGCTCCATATCTGAGGCACGATGCCTCACGATGGAGCTTGATCATGGATTTCCAATTCAGCGGGCTGCCGCTCGAACCCTTCAAGGCAATATTCGTGCTCAGCGATGACGAATTGCTGGCGCGGGGCATGCGCCGTTATATCGCTGATGAAAAGCCCGGCTTTCCCTGCCGCGTCACCCTGGAAGATGCCGAGCTCGGCGAAAAGCTCATTCTGCTGTCCTATAGCCATCAGCCGGCGGAGAAATCGCCGTATCGCGCCGACGGGCCGATCTTCGTGCGCGAGGCCGCGGCAGAGAGCTATCGGAACCATGACGAGATCCCGCCGGTGCTGCGGAGCCGTCTGCTGTCGCTGCGGGGCTATGACAAGGATGATCTCATCATCGAAGCCGATGTGGTTGATGGCATGGGCGTAGAGGCGGAATTGTCGAAGTTCTTCGCCAACGCCGATGTTGCCTACATCCATATCCACTACGCGCGACGTGGTTGTTTTGCCTGCCGGGTCGACCGTGCCGAAAATCGCATGACCGCCAACGGCAAATGATGCATTGCCGGCTATCTCCTCCGCGCTAGGATGACAACAACCAGCCGCTGTCACAGCGGCTGGTTGTTCTTTGCGCCGCCCCACGGCGCCGTCAATCGAGAAGGGAGGGGCCATGAAGCTCTATTACGCACCCGGTGCATGTTCGCTGTCGACGCATATCGCCTTGCGCGAGGCGGGCTATGATATCGATCTGGTGAAGGTCGATCTTGCCAGCAAGAAGACTGAAGCCGGTGATGACTTCTATGCCGTCGCCGCCAAGGGCCAGGTCCCGGCCTTGAAGCTCGATACCGGCGAGGTGCTGACCGAAGGCGCTGCCATCGTGCAATATGTCGCCGATCAGAAGCCGGAGAAGAAGCTGGCGCCGGCGGCCGGCAGCATGGCGCGCTATCGCTTGGTCGAATGGCTGAACTATGTCGCCTCTGAGATGCACAAGGCGGTCGGCGCGCTGTTCAACAAGAAATACAGCGACGACACCAAGCAGATCATGAAGGATGCGCTGAAGCCAAAATTCGACTATCTGTCTGCCCAGCTCAAGGATCGTCCGTTCCTGATGGGCGAGGCCTTCACCGTTGCTGACGGCTATCTCTTCACCATCCTGAGCTGGACCTCGCATGTCGGCGTCGATCTCAGCAAGTGGCCGGTCCTCACGGATTATGTCGCCCGCATCGGCGCGCGCCCAGCTGTCCAGGCGACCCTGAAGGCCGAAGGCCTGATCTGATATCTGATTGCCCGCAGAACCGGCGCCCCAGGCGGCGCCGATTCTGCATTTTCCGCTCGGCCCGCTTCGGTTGCCGCTGCCCCTGGTCCCCCGGTTCGTACCTCCGGCGCATAACCCTTTGGGGTTATTGTGACGAAGCGGTGACACGTCTCACACTTTCCGCAAGCCCCGGTTCCGCCCGAACGCTGTCAGCGATGGGACGTACATACCTTATGAGGGCGGATCTTGTTTCAGACTGGAGAGGAAAGATGAGCGGAGACGTCAAACTGGAGCGGACCCTGGGTCTATGGTCCGTCGTGTTATTCGGCCTGGCCTATATGACGCCGATGATCGTCCTCGGCACCTTCGGGCCGCTGGCCCAGGCGAGCCAGGGCACCACCGCCATGGCCTATCTGCTGGCCGCCGGCGCGATCCTCCTAACCGCGATCAGCTACGGCATGATGGCGCGGGTCTATCCGGTGGCAGGCTCCGCCTATACCTATGCCCGCAAGTCGATCAGTTCCAATATCGGCTTCCTGGTCGGCTGGGCGGTGCTGCTCGATTACTTCTTTCTGCCAATGGTGATCTGGCTGATCGGTGCTGCTTATCTCAGCTCCAGCTTTCCGTCGGTTCCGGTCTGGGTTTGGATCCTTGCCTTCATTGGCGTCACCACGCTGGTCAATATGGTTGGCGTCGCTTTCGCCAATCAGGTCAATTTCGTGCTGATGGTGGTGCAACTGGCGGTGCTGGCAGCCTTCCTGGCTTTGGCGGCGCGCTATGTGATGGCGGCCAATGGCCCGGGCGGCCTGGTCTCCGTGCAGCCCTTCTTCACCGGTGGCGTGCCCTTCAGCGCCTCGATCGCCGGCGCCGCGATTGCTGCCTATTCCTTCCTGGGTTTTGACGCCGTCTCGACCATGACGGAAGAAACCAAGGATCCGCAACGCACCATGCCGAAGGCGATCATCATCATCGCCTTGGCCGGCGGCGCGATCTTCATCGTCGCGTCTTATATCACCCAGCTCGCCCATCCTGGCTACCAGTTCGACTCCGCCGATGCCGCCACCACGGAGATCGCCAAGGCGATCGGCGGCGACATCATGGTCACGGTCTTCCTGGCAACGCTGGTGGTGGCACAATTCACCTCGGGCCTTGCCGCCCAGGCCAGCGTCGGCCGGCTGCTCTTCGCCATGGGCCGCGACCGCGTGCTACCGGCGGCGATCTTCGGCCGGTTGCATCAGAAGTGGCACACGCCGGTGATCAACCTGGCGATCGTCGGCATTGTCGGCTTGGCCGCCCTCGATATGGATGTGACGACCTCGACATCCTTCATCAATTTCGGCGCCTTCCTGGCCTTCACTGCCGTCAACATTTCGGTGATGGTGCTCTATTTCAAAGGCCATCCGGCGATCAAGGCACAGGGCTTCCTGCTGGCTGTCATCGTGCCAGCCGCTGCCGCCGTCTGCGATCTGCTGCTGCTGTTCAACCTCGACAAGGATGCCAAGGTTCTGGGCATTGTCTGGCTCGGGATCGGTATCGTCTATCTCGCCTATCTGACGCGCTTCTTCCGCAAGGCGCCGCCGGAGATGGTGTTCGAAGAGAAGACAGCCTGACACGGGATGAAAACCGGGCGATGCCAGTGCATCGCTCGGTCGCCTCTGCCGTTCAGCTCAAGCCCGGAGCCATCCTGTGCTCAAGCATGAAGACGCGGAACAACTCGGCCTGGCTGGAAATCTGCAGCTTCGCGTAGATCTTGCGGCGATGCACCTTGACCGTGTCGCGCGACAGCGACAGCACCTCGGCAATCGACAAGGTCGAATGACCCTTCAGGATCAGGGTGACGATCTCCTGCTCGCGCTTGGTGAGCAGCGGATGCACCGTCTCCACCATCGTCGTGCTTCTCGAAGCCTGATGGCCATGAGCCGTCAGTCGCGGCGATGGCCAGTCATGCCGCTCGCCCAAGGCGCAGACGATGGGGGCCGCTTCCGTCAGCAGATGCAGGCTGGGCGCGTCGAAGGGTGGCACTTCCCCGACACGGCAGAGCGACAGGACACCGATATCGCCGCCGTCGAAATAGAACAGGAAGCCGACCTCATCGGTGATGCCGGTGGCTTCATAATGCCGGCGGTAATATTCCGATTGCTCGAAATTGTCCGGCGCCAATTGCTTGATCGCGATGAAACGACGCCCGTCCGGATGGCGGGTCGCATCATAGAAGGGGTCGAGGATATAGGCGCCGGCGAGATAATGATCGACGATGGTCTGCCGGTCGGCAACGATCCGCTCGTTATGGAGATCGAAGCCCTGGCCATCGGCGGTG
>DATMUQ010000103.1:0-13701 GCA_035563795.1 Terriglobales bacterium
CCCGCCGATCGGCGGGCCTTCCAGAAACAATCAGTTCTATTTTTATTACAGATGCGGGATGACCTGGTTGTGCTCGTCATGCACCGTCACGTTGTTGCCGACGATCACATAGCCCTGGACATCATTGGCGTTGAAGGTACCGCCGTTATTGTCATAGGCATAGACTTGGTGGCCGGCCGGGACGTTGTTGAGATGGTCGGTAATGTTGACCCAATGTCCGTTGCCGGTGCTGTCGAGTTGCAGGCTGTCGCCCGTGCTGCCTTCGACCTTCACCGCATCCTTGCTCTGCAGACCACTGATATCACTGCTGGTCGGCTGGAAGGTGCCGTTGCCGACCTGCAGCACGTCATTGATGTTGAGTTCCACCGACTGGCTGGAACCGCCCACCATGCTGATGGTGTCGATATTCTTGATGTGGCCGTCGGAGATCGCGCTGTGCAGGTCTACCGCACCGCTCAATTCCGACACATCCAGGACGTCGCCCAGATAGGAACCGCCAAGGTCGCTGTTATGGCTGTGACCGCCGCCATCAACGGTATCACCGACCTGATACATGATGGTGTCGTCGCCGCCACCGCCATTCAGGTAGTTGTGCTGATGTGCGTCGCCGACCAGGATCTCATTGGCATTGGTGCCAATCACCTGATGCTGGTCGTTGCCATAATGCGAGCCGCCGCTGACACCGTCCACCGTCACCGTGGCATCGCTGCCGCCGGCCTGATAGTGGAACGAACCGTCGGTGCTGGCCTGAGACAGGATGTTGAGGTCGAGCTCGTAGGTACCCTGGCCACCGGCCGAGTTGTTGCCATTGCCGGTCTGGCCATCGACGACGATGTAATAGTCGCCGTCAGCCGGAACATTATAATAGCCCCAACCATGTGACGCAGTCTGGTAACCGCTCTCAGCGACCAGGTGCCCGGTCGAGTCATAGATCTTCACATCGACATTGGCCCCGTGATTGCCGGTGCCGAAGAGCGATCCGTACAGCACTTCGCCTGCCTGCAGATGGATCTTGAAGGCATCGACATCGCTGTTGCTGTTGAGGGCACCGGTCATTTGCAGCGTACCGGTGTTCAAGGTCGATGATTGTGCGAAGTTGCCGCGGCTGATCACCGTCGGATTGGAGCGGCTGTCGTTCCAATTGTCGGAGTTGCCGTTGCTCTCATCCATCTTGCCGGAGCCGGTGAAATCATTGGCGCCGCCGCTGAACTGATAGGTGACGCCCGTCGTGCCGTTATGGCTGACAGTGCCATCGGCATTGTTGACACCGGTAACGGCCAGATTGCTGCCAGTGTCGTTCCGCAAGAGGGCGAAATCGCTGACATGGACGCTGCCATCCAGGCTGTTTGTCAGGATGACATCGTTCTGCAACGCGGTCGGCGTAACCGGTGCCGCATCCGTCACATTGACATTGATCGTGCCGGTGGCCGTATCGCCGTCATTATCCGTGACGGTGTAGTGGAAGCCGAGCGGATGGCCACTCTGGGTGCCGTCGATCTGATGCGCCAGGTCGAATTCATAGCTGTAATTGCCATGACCGTCCGAGCTCAGCGTCAGGGTGTAGACCACCGTATCGCCGGCCTTGCCCACCATGATGCCGTTCACCAGCGTATTGACGATGGCAACACCGTTATAGGTGAGGCCGGTCGGGCCGTCGGCCAGAACCACCGAGCCAGGACCATCGGCGCCAAAGGCAACCGGCAGGCTGCCAGTGACCGAATTGACATGCGAGGTCGTGCCATCGGTCACGCCGTTGAAGGTGACGTCATGGACGCTGTAATCGCTGCTATCCGAACCCGAATTACCATTGGGATTGGCGGAACCTTGGACAGCGATGAAACGGATCTCATCGAAGCCACCGGCCGGACCGGTGATGTTCAGGGTCATCGAGCCACTGGTGCTGTTGGCCTCGAACTCCACCCAGCCGGACACCGCGACGCCATCCTTATAGAGGATATAGGCGCCCTTCTCGTCACCCACGCCACCTTCATTGGCATAGAATTCCGAGAGGTTGACGGTGGCACTGGTGGCAACCTGGTGGCTGTCCGAGAGGCTCACGATCATGGCCTCGGAGTAGTAATGCTGCGAGCCGTTGCCGAGATAGTTGATCTCGTCAAAGCGCGCGGCGCCGCTGCCGTCTGTCGACGAGCTGACGCCAAGGCCAGTCGTGCCATCGCCCGCCGGATTGGTGTTGATCGTCGGCGTGTCGCCGTTGATCGTCATCAGGTTGCCGTTGCCGTCAATGAAGCCGGCGGTGACCGTGATATGAGCGTTGCCATTGTAGTTGCTGGCATCGACCTCATAGCTGTACGACGTGGAGTTGCCGCTCGAAGTCGGCTCCGCGATCGTCGGGCTGCTGACCGTGCCGGCCGTCGGGCTGTCGTCGTTCACATGGACCGTGATCGTGCCCGTGGCCTTGTCGCCATCACCATCGGTGACGTTGTATTTCAGGCCGAGATCGAGCGTGTCCTCGGTATTGGTAACCGGGTGATCGAGCGGCTGCAGCAAGGTGAAGTCAGCCGACTGGCTGGTCGGATCGACGGTCAGCTTGAAGACATCGACCTCGGTCGAGCTGTTATTGTCGGCAGAGTAGTAGGTGATGTAGCCGATCAGCGCCTGGACGCTGTGGCCGTCGACCGTCTCGGTCTCCGTCCGGTACTGCACCGTATGGCCGTCGGAGGTCAGGCTCGGCTGAGCCGAGGTGTCGAAGGACACCTGGCCGCCATCGGCGCCGAACTTGATTCCGGTCAGGTCGATATGCGCGGTGTTGCTGACAACACCGATATCGCCCGGGCCACCCTCGATACCCGGCGAGCCCTGATGGCCAGAAGCGATGGCATCCTCGTCAACCAGGGCGCTGGCATTCACAGCAACCGGCGCGTCGTCGACGATGCCGATCGTCAGCGTGCCGGTCGCCTGGTCGCCATCCTTATCCTGGACGACAACATTGAAACTGTCCGAGGTATTGTCGCCGCTGGTGTTGTGGGTCAGCGTATAGGTGTAACCCACGCTGCCATTGCTGATCGAGTCAATGTGCAGGCTGCCGGTCGAGGTCGTGATCGTGTCGCCGACATGGATGGTTTGCCCGTTGATCGACACGGTCGATGCGCCGTCGCCTTCGGTATAGGTGAAGGTGCCGCTGGTGACGTTGGAATGGTCGCCGGCATGCGTGCCATTGGCCAGACCAGCTTCATGAACCGAGGCACCGCCGCAATGGCTGAGATCCAGGGTCGGCTTGGCATCGTCAATGTTGATGACGAGGTTCGCAGTCGAGGTATCGCCGTCACCATCCTTCAGCGTGTAGCTGAACGTATCGGTGACGCCACCGGGGGTGCCGGCATCGCGGGCATAGGTATAGTTGCCATTGGCATCGATTGTCAGCGTGCCGTAGGTACCAGTCACGACCAGGTGGCCCTGATTGTCGAAGGTCGAATCCGACCCGCCCGAGCCCGTCACCTTGCTGACATGAGCCCCATCGGCACCCTGGGTGTCGTTGGTCTCAACATTGCCATGGGCGCTGTAGGTACCGGCACTCACTTCACCAGTGTCACTGATCGCCTTCGGCGAGTCATCGACGATGTCGATCTTCAGGTTGGCGGACGATTTGTCGCCGTCGACATCGGCGACGACCACGGAGAAGGTGTCGTGGGTGTGATCGCCGCTGGTATTGCTGGTCAGCGTGTAGCTGTAGCCGATGACGCCGTTGCTCACCGAAGTGATGGTCAGCGTGCCGTACTGGCCGTCGATCGTCTGGCCAACGCCCGTGACTACAACACCGCCGATCGTCACCGTCGCCGGGCCATCGCCTTGGCTGTAGGTGATGTTGCCTGAGGTGATGTTGGAATGGTCGCCATGAGACGAGCCATTGGCGAGGCCGGCCTCGCTCACCTTGGCGCTGCTGCCACCTTCGGTCGGCACATGCACGTCCGGATGCGCGTCCTGGATCTTGACCGTCAGCGTCGCCGAGGAGCTGTCGCCATCGCCATCCGTCAGCGTGTAGGTGAAGACATCATCGACACCGCCCGGCGTGCCATCATTGCGCTGGTAGCTGTAGGAGCCATCGGCATGGATGGTGAGAACGCCGTAATGGCCGTTGACTACCGTGTCGCCGGAAGCAGCAACATCGCTGGAGCTGCCGGCATAGCCGGTGACATGGGAGACGCTGGCACCATCGGCGCCCTTGGTATCGGCACCGAAGATCCAGGTCGCCGTGCCCGCACCGGTGATGACATTGCCGGTTTCGGCGCTGTGGCTGCCGGCCGCAACGTAATCGACGTCATTGCGGGCCGTCGGCGTGTCATCAACGATATGGATACTGAGATTGCCGCTGGCCTGATCGCCGTCCTTGTCGGTGACGACGACATTGAAGTCGTCATGGGTATTGTCACCCTGGGTGCTGTGGGTCAGTTCGTAGACATAAGTCACCACGCCATTCTTGACCGAGAGAATGGTCAGCGTGCCGTCCTGGCCGGTGATCTGCGTGCCGGCAGCGATCGCAACACCGTTGATGGTGATCGCGGACGGGCCATCGCCCTGGGTATAGGTGAAGCTGCCGGCGGTGTAGTTGGACAGCGACCAGCTCGCCGAACCATGCGGCAGGCCAGCCTCATAGACCGTGTTGCCGCCGCAATTGCCGATCGTCACAGTCGGGGTCGCGTCACCGATATGGACCGTCAGGGTCGCCGTGGAGCTGTCACCGTCAAGATCCGTCAGCGTGTAGGTGAAGACGTCGTCGACGCCGCCCGGCGTGCCGGCGTTGCGGGTGTATGTATAGGAACCATCAGCAGCGATGGTGAGGATACCGTATTGGCCTTCGATCGTGGTGCCGCCGGTGCTCGCAACATCGCTATCGCCATTAGCGCCAGTGATATGAGTCAGCTCAGTGCCGTCAGCCCCTTTATGGTCAGCACCAGATGCGCTGTCTTCGCCTTCCGCCGTGATTACATTTCCCTGATGGCCCTTAAAGTCGCCAGTTGCGACAGTGAGATCATCGTTATTGGCTGCCGGCTTGTCGTCACCGATATGGATCGTCAGCGTCGCCGACGTGGTATCACCATCGCCGTCCGTCAGCGTGTAAGTGAAGCTATCGTCCTTACCGCCCGGCGTGCCTTCATTGCGCGTATAGGTGTAGGAGCCGTCTGCCTCAATGACCAGCGTACCGTACTTGCCAATTACGGTCGTCGTGCCATCGCTCGATACACTCTGATCGCTGGCGCCATCTGCATGGATGCTGGTCACGGTCGCTCCATCGGCGCCCTTGACGTCGGCATCGGCGGCGCTGTCTTCGCCAGCCGCCGTGATGACATTGCCCTGGTGACCGGTGAAATCGGCCGGTGCGATGGTCAGGTCGTCATTGTGCGCTGTCGGTACGTCGTCATGAATGCCGATCACCAGCGTGCCGCTGCCCTGGTCGCCATCGGTATCGGTAACGATGATCGACACGCTGTCCGAGGTGTGATCGCCGCTGGTGTTATGGGTCAGCGTATAGGTGTAGCTGAGCTGGCTGCCGTTCCAGCCAGTCAAAGTCAGATCGCCATCGGCGGTCTTGATGATGACCGGATCGGTGCCAAGATGATTGAGCTGCGACAGCGTTACGACAACGCCGTTGATGGTGACACTGGCCACGCCGTCCGGCGCCGAAACGGTGATGGTACCGCTGGTGGCGTTCGAGCCGTCGCCATGATGCGAGCCGGCCGGCAAACCGGCCTCGTCGACTTCCGTGCCGGCAACGCCCAGGACCGGAACCGTCACCGACACAAAGGCATCGCCGCGGACCAGGATATTCTCGCTCGGCGAGATCGTCTGGTACTGCAGCGAGGTCTGGTCGATCGTGCCCAGTTCATTGAGGCCGCCGAGACCATTGCCGCCCGCGAAGGCGAAGAAGATGCCCGAGCCAGCGCCGCCGGCCGGACCAGCCGCCGGACCAGCCGCCGGACCAGCCGCCGTCTGGATGTCGAGATTGGGATCGGTCGAAGCGAGGACAGAGGCGACGTCGATCACGTGGCCCTTGTCGTCCTTGATCGTGACGCCCGCTTCCTGGTTGGTCTCGACATAGTTCTGCAGGATGACGATCCGGTCGCCGAGCTTGATAGCGAGGTTGCCCTGCTCACCGAGCTTGGCCTGGAAATCGCCATCGAAGGGCAAGTTGATGACTTCGCCGGGTGTGGTGGCAACGCGGGCGATATTCTGGCCGTTGGTAAATTCGACCTGAACGGGCGCGCCGTTCCCTGCAGCCTGCCGGCCATTGGCCGGCGGGACGGGGGAATTCGTCGTCTTGCTACCGCTCACAGTGTTCGCTGCTGTCCCTTGGGAAGTAGTGCTGGCCACGCTCGATCTCCGGAAAAAACTGGGTCACACGGGATTCGTCCCTGTCCCGTCAGGCACCTGCATCCGCGACCGGGAGTTGCGCCTATCAAGACACCGCATGGATATAGGCGTTTTAATTTTAATGAAGCTTAAAAGTTGAGGAGTTTTATACATTATAGTGTGTGATTCTGGAAAAAATTGCCGGTAGTAGCAATAATATTTCGAGCCATTTCGCAAGTGCAACCGTGGCACGGCAGAAAACCTGCCGTTTTTGTGACGGATAACTATTATTAATTGAGGCAGATGATTGCGCTATCGTAGCCAACCTGACAGGGAAGCCTGTCCGCCGCGCATGGCTCAGGATCTGCTGGCCGGGCAGATACACGCGTCCCGCTAGAAAAGCGAATTTTGTCAAATAATTAGAATGTTAACGCCGCCCCGTAGACTGGCCATTGAGGCAGCCGCCGGGACCTGCTTTCAACGCAAGGCGACCATTATCAGGATCGCGGCAAGGGCGGTGCAGGCGGTCCGGAGGTGATTCCACAGGGTCCAGTCGGCGAGATAGCGCTGCCAGAAGACAGCACCTTCGGGACTCGCCGGGGCGATCTTGGCCATGACCTCATTGAGCGGAACGTTGCAGATCATCGTCACCAGGAGGTTGCCAAATACATAGAGCAGGCCTGCTGCAATCAGGCAGAGACCACCCGCTGTCGGCCAGCGTGAAATGCCGCCGGCAATGAGCCCGAGGGACAGCAGGCCGGTCCCGAAAAAGAGCCCGAGAAAGAGTGGATTGAGGACAGTGATGTTGATCGCCTGCATGGCGGCCAGGCCCTGTTCCGCCGGCAGACGCCCCAGGGCGGCCATCACGAAAGAGGAAAAAGCGAGAAAGACCCCGGCGACCAGGGCGCAGCCCAAAGCCGATAGCAGGGCCAGCAGCGAAAACGGGGTAACTCCCGGCAACAGGTCAGCCAGCATTGGATCCTCCCTCATCCGCGATGAGACTCACATCGGGCTTGAGATAGCGGCCTCAATCCGGGGCCCAGACGCCATCCGCGTGATCACTGTCCGTGCTGTTGCAGATAGGCGATCAGTTCCTGGCGCTCGCCGCTGTCCTCCAGGTGAAACCGCATGCGCTGGCCGGGAATCACCTTTTCCGGATCGCTGAGCCAGGCATCAAGCAGCGCGGGCGTCCAGACGATGGTCGCTTGCGCCAGGGCCTTGGAATAGCGATAACCCGGCACCGTACCTGCCCGCCGGCCGACCACGCCTTGCAGACGCGGCCCGATACTATCGGCATCGATGTCATGGCAGTCGCCACACTGCCGATCGAACAGCTCGTCCCCATGCAAGGGCTGTTTAGCTACAGTCGTTTGATAGGTACAGCCGGCGGCACTGCTCAGAATTGCCAGTGAGAGGGCCGCCAAGGCCATCCGTTGCCGCGCCAACGAGCCTCGCCCCCGCCGCTTCGCCGGCAACGCCGCCCGATCAGACGCCTGCATCATTCCTCCCTGACACCACTCAATCCAGAATATGAGTATTACTCACATTGACAATGTGATAAACCCTCATATTCTGGATGGCAAGAAGAATCTTGGACATGCCATGCCGGAGAAAACTGTGAGAAAGGCCGCCGCGACCCGTGCGCGCGCGACTGTGCCGCCGGAAAATCCCGGTCGTCTGCCGGTACAAGAGCGTAGCCGCGCAAGAGTCGAACACGTTCTGGCAGTTGCCACGGAACTGATCGCCGCTCATGGCAGTGATGCCCTGCGCATGAGCGAGATCGCCGAGCGGTCGGAGATCTCGATCGGCTCGCTCTATCAGTATTTCCGGGATAAGTCCGCCGTCATCCGCCGTCTCGCGGAACGCTTCAATGCCGAGGGACAGGCTTGCGTCGCAACTGAGCTCGACAAGATCCGCAATCGCACCGGCATCGTTCCCGCCCTGATGCGGGTGACAGATGGTTATTATGCGATGTTCCAGGCGGAGCCGGTGATGCGGGATATCTGGTCGGGTACCCAGGCCGACAAGGCCCTGGTGGAACTCGACGCCGCTGATGGCCGCGCCCATGGCAAGATGCTGGCGCAGACATTGGCGCGGTTGGAACCGACCGCCGATAGCAGCGCTCTGGAGGCAGAGACCTTCCTCGTCATGCATCTCATCGCCGCCACGGTGCGTCTGGCGATCACATTACCGCGGATCGATGGCGACAAGCTCATCGCCACCTTCAAGCAAACGATCCTATCCCGCCTGCAATTCGGTGCGCGGCTGCCGCGTAAGGCTGCGACAAACGAAAAGACCCGATCCTCCGGCAAAGGAAGATCGGGTCAGCGTTAAATGAAGGCCAGGATCAACGGCCGGAACTGAGGTTGGAGAAACACACCTTCTGTCTTCAGTGGACGACCAGCTTGCGATAGAGATGCCAAGTCGCATGGCCAAGCACCGGCATGACCACGACGAGACCGATGAAGAGCGGGATCGACCCCAGGATCAACCCGCCGGCAACGACGACGCCCCAAGCCACCATGGCCCGCGGATTACGTTCGACCGCCCGCATGGAGGTCCGCACCGCCGTGCCGAGGCCGATATCCCGATCGATCAGCAGCGGGAAGGAAACGACGCTGACCGACAGCGCCAGGACGGCAAAGAGGAAGCCGACGCCACAGCCAAAGAGAATCAGCGCCCAGCCGGCCGGTGTCGTCAGGACATCATGCAGGAAGGCGGAGATGGAGACCGGCGCATCCGGCCCCAAGGTGAAGGTGTAGACCACGTCGGCTGCCGCCAGCCAGAGCAGGAAGATCGCCATGAGAATGAGGCCGAGAACGACCACCGGCGTCAGATTGGGCGAGCGGAAGATATCGAAGGCATTGAGCCAGGTGATCTCCGCTCCCTGCTCGCGCCGACGGCTCATCTCATAGAGGCCGATCGCCGTGAACGGCCCGACCAGCGCAAAACCCGACGCCAGCGGGAAGATCAACGGCAGCATGTCATAGCCGAAGGCGAGCCGCGCCAGCACGATGCCGACAACCGGATAGATGATGCAGAGGAAGGCGACATCGGTGCGATAAGCGCCGAAATCCTTGAAACCGAGCCTGATTGCGTCCTTGATATCTTCGATACCGATGCGCCGCACCGTCGGCATGGGGGCCGCCAGCTTTTCGGCCTGCATTCGATCCTCAGTCTTCAAGAGCGAACGCCCAGCGGATTCGATGGCTGTCCCCGCCTGTTTGACGTGGTCCCATCCCCATTCGACTGGATTGCGGATCGTTGTATTCATGGTCTGTCCTCCAACCGTTGCTACACAAAGTGTAAGTACGCGAGAACGCCACTCTGCCTGACGACGATGGGTCGCCGGCGCCCGGTGGTATGGAGGAGACATTGGCGGAGGCCGCTCTATTCCCAGATATGGCCGGCAGATCTTGGCGATATGCGCTCTGCTTCGGCGATATCAGTCCACACGAACCTGACAGTTAAGAATCATAGGCCGAGACCTCCGACCTGTCACGAGGATTAGGCAGGATCAAAGCCTGTCGACGATACTCAGGTCGATGAAGGACACCGATGCTGACACATCGCTGCACTGCATCATGACGCAGACACCGCCGCTTGCGCGCGTTGTTGAAGCAGCTGACATAGGGGCGAAAGAACGGAGCGGGCCGCGTGTCCTTCACGCCGCCCAGGATTTGAGATCGGTGGCCGGATCGGCAGCCGCTGCTTTCGGCAGGCTCCGCCCTGCTTCCAGGATCTTCTTGCCGAAGGCATAGGCCAAGGCATCGTTCATGGCGTCCACCGCCAGCAATCGCTCGCCCTGGAAATACCAGATCGATTGGCTACCCGGCCGCTTGCCGGGGCGCAGCACGACGGAATCATAGCCGCGATTGAGGCCGGCGATCTGCAGCTTCACGTCATATTGATCGGACCAGAACCAGGGCACGGGATCGTAGGGTGCCGCAGCGCCCAACATCGCCGCCGCAGCACGCTCTCCCTGCTCAATCGCGTTCTGGACCGATTCCAGGCGCGTTGGCAGACCGTGCCAGGTGAAGCGCGCACAATCCCCGGCGGCAAAGATATCCGGCGCTGAGGTCCGGCAGAATTCATCGACGATGATTCCATCCTCGACTGCCAGGCCCGCCGCCCGGGCGAGATCGTCATTGGGGCTGATGCCGATACCGACGATCACCAGATCTACGTCGAGCCGCGCGCCATCTGCAAGCTCCGCAGCGGTAACCTGCCCTGCCGCGCCGATCAGCCGCCGGAGTCCCATAGCTTCACGCAGATCGACACCGTGCCGGCGATGCAGCTCGCGAAAATAGTCAGAAGTCTCTGCCGCTGCCACACGCTGCAGAATACGATCTGCCATTTCGATGAGGTTCACGCTGAGGCCCTTGGCGGCGGCAACCGCTGCAGCCTCGAGGCCGATATAGCCGCCGCCGACAATCAGCAGGCGCTTGCCTGGTTGCAAATGCGGTGCGATGGCATCGGCATCCTTGAGATCGCGCATGGTGAAGACGCCGCCGAAATCACCGCCGATCGCCGCTGGCAACCGGCGCGGCCGGGATCCGGTGGTCAAAGCCAGCTTGCCAAAAGGTAGTATACGGCCATCGCCGAGCCGGATCATCTTGCGCGCCGGATCGATCGCCGCCACCGCATGGCCCGTCTGCACATCGATGCGCTGATCCTGATACCAGCTCGCCGGTCGCACCAGCAGCCGATCGAGGCCCAAGTCACCCGACAGGTATTTCTTCGACAAAGGCGGCCGCTGATAGGGCAAAGCCGGCTCGTCGCCGATCAGAGTGATGGGGTCGGCATAACCGAGCTCGCGCAACTTGGCAGCCAGTGCTGCCCCGGCCTGGCCTGCACCGATGATGATGATGGGATCGGTCATGGCCGCATTGCCCGTCAGTCGCGCGGCTTACAGATGCGGGACATGCAGGACCAGGCCATCGAGCTGGTCGCTGGCGATGATCTGGCAGCTGAGGCGGCTGTTATCGTGCCGCTCGGCCGAGGTGATCTCGAGCATGTCATTCTCCATCTCGCCCGGCCGGCCGGTCTTCGCCTCCCAGGCGGGATCAACATAAACATGGCAGGTCGCGCAAGAGAGACAGCCGCCACATTCGCCGATGACTTCCGGCACATTATTGGCGACGGCAGCCTCCATCAGATTATGCCCGGCAGTGACGTCGGCACTGATCTGACGGCCGTCATGCAAGACCCAGGTGACTTTCGGCATGTCACTTTCCTTCTTCATCAACGCATGCAAGCCGGACCATGCGCCGGCGCACGCAGGTATCGTGATCAGATATAGTAGATGTAATAGTCGCGCTTGGCGTCACCTTCCAGGGCGCCGACGCGGTCGATCTCATGCCGCTTGATGAAGACGTGATTCTCCACCAGCTCCGGCCCGACCGCCGCGACCAGGGCTTGGTCGGCGACCAGCGCATCCAGGGCACCGCCGAGATCCATGGCGACGCTGTCGCGGGCATCCTGGGTTTCCAGGCAATCCGCGGTCTCCGCCGGCGGCAGATCGTATTTATTGATGAAGCCGAGACGCGCCGCCTGCAGGATGGCCGCCACCATCGTGTAGGGATTGGCAGCGCCGTCACCCATGCGATGCTCGATGCGCGACTTCGCCCCACCCTCGGCCGACAGGCGTGTGGTGACGCCACGATGGTCGCAGCCCCAATTGCGCCAGAAGCCCGACAGGCTGGCCGGCTTCAGCCGGTCAAAGGAATTGACCGATGGCGCCAACAGGCCGGCGAGCCCGGCATGATGATGCATCAGCCCGGCGATGCAGCCGCGCGCCAAAACCGTCATCTCCTCGGTCGTCGTGCCGTCGCCGATAGCATTCTTGCCGTTCTTGTCGGCGAAACTGAAATTGGTGTGCAGGCCGCTGCCACTCAACGGCAAGATCGGCTTCGGCATGAAGGTGAGGATGATGCCGTGATCCAGTGCCACTTCGCGCGCCATCAGACGGAACAGGAAGATATCGTCGACCGCCTTCAGCGCATCGTCATAGGTCAGCGTGAACTCGAATTGGGGCGCATCATATTCCGAAGTGAAGCTGTCGATGCGGAAGCCGGCCTTGGTCGCCGTCTCCCAGATAGCATCGGTGAATTGCAGCGGATCGGCGAAGCGCCCGGTGCTGTAGACATAGGCGCCGGGGGTATTGTAGGGCACCAGCTTGCCGGTCTCGTCGCGCTGGAAGGCATAGGCCTCCAGTTCCAGGCCGACCTTCGGCGAGAAGCCCAATTCCTGCCATTGCCGGATCGTGCGCTTCAGCAGGCCACGCCCGCAGAGTGGCAAAGGCGTCCCATCATTGTTATAGAGATCCCCCACCACGATCTTGGTGCCGGGATGCCAACTGTCACGGATATCGGCGGCTTTATAGACCGCATCCATATCCGGCAGGCCCTCCAGCATCTTGGAGCCCGGCGCCGGCAGCAGGTCCTTGGCATAGCTGTTGGCGAAGACACCCTGGCAGAAACGCGAGCTGCCATCGCCGATCTTGCTGCCCGGCACGTATTTGCTGCGCGCCAGATTCAAGTGATCGCAGAAAATCAAACGTAATCTTTCCAACCCGGCCATCCTTATCTCCCAGATAATCTTCTTGTTGCGCCCGTCACGGCCTGTCAGTTCAGGCCGATCCGGACCGGCAGGCGCTTGATGCCGCCAATGAAATTCGACCGCAGAAATTCGTGTTCGCCGATCTGCTCGATGGATTTGACGCGCTTGGCGAATTCCTGCAGCAGGATGCGGATTTCGAGGCGCGCCAGCCACATGCCGAGGCAGACATGCGGGCCACCCTGGCCGAAGGACATGTGCCGGTTCGGGCTGCGGGTGAGATCGAGTTCGTATGGATCGCTGAAGACCTCTTCGTCGCGATTGCCCGAGACGAACCAGAACAGGACCTTGTCGCCTTCCTTCACCTGCTTGCCATGCAGCTCGAAGTCGCGCGTTGCGGTGCGGCGGAAATGCATGGTCGGCGAGGCCCAGCGGATGAACTCGTCGGGCGCTGTCTCCCACATCGCCGCATCGCCATCGCGCAACTGGTGCATCAGGCTCGGCCGGTTGGCGATGGCATAGAGCGAGGCGGCGATGGAATAACGCGTCGTATCATTGCCGGCTGCCACCAGCAGACAGAAGAAATTGCGGAACTCGTTTTCCGTGATCACATTGCCATGGCTGTCCGGCTGCAGGATCAGATGCAGCACACCGGTCGTATCGCCCCGGCTCTGCTTGTCGCGCATCAGCTCCTTGGCATATTCGAACAGCTCCGCCCCGGCCGGCGAGCGGAACGGCATCAGGCGATAGGCATCGGTATCCACCTTGTCCAGCACATGGGCGGTGAATTCCGGGTCGGTGTTGGCGATGAGTTGGTCGCCCTTCTCCACCAGCCAG
>DATMUQ010000104.1:0-4185 GCA_035563795.1 Terriglobales bacterium
CCGGGCAGGGCGCTGAGATCGAGCGTCAGCGGTGTCGATTGCAGCTGCGAGAGCGGTTCGGACAGGCGGCTGCCGGTGCCGATGAAGAACACCAAGGTGGCAAGCACCAGGAGTGCGGCCAGGATATCCCAGGAGCTGATCGCGATGCGGGTGCGGGCGATCGAGATCGGGGCGAGAACGCGATTGATCATGCCACGTCTCCGCAGCGGTCGGAGGTGGTGGCTTTATGCCTGATATCAGCGATGGATCGACGGAAGAACATGCCAGATCGCCTTGCAATGAAGTGCACAAGGGCCGGGCATGAAGAAGACTAGAACCCGACCGGATTATTTCCCTGATAAGGTCGACTGCCGTCGTCCATGGTCGTGTCCTCAAAAAGCAGTCTAAACGTCAGCTGGCTGACAGACCGCGAATTTCATCGAATGCGTGCAGCGGCTTTCTAACACAGGCATTTTGCCTTGCCTATCGGAAACGCTGCGCTGCGTGCGGCATAGCGCCGCTTTTTATCAACGCCCGGCTTTTCTATCGGCGTGTCATTTGCCGAGCCGCCGCGCCTCAGTGTTGCTCGATGCTGTGACGCATGATCAACGGGATCTGGGTGAGGATGAAAAGGAAGGTCAGGCCGATGATGCCGAAGACCTTGAAATCGATCCAGATGCCTTCCGGCTGCGTGCGCCAGACGATCTCGTTGAGCACCGCCATGGCGGCAAAGAAGCAGGCGAAGCGCAAGCTGAGCAGGCGCCAGCCATCGTCATCCATCTGTAACGTGCTGCCCATGACGTAGCGGATCAGCGGCTTCTTCATGATGAGGCCGCCAAACAGGATGGCCGCGAAGAGACCCTGGATGACGGTCGGCTTCATCTTGATGAAGGTGTCGTCATGCAGCCAGAGTGTCAGGCCACCGAAGGTGCCGACGACCAGCAAGGTGATGATCGGCATGAGGGCGAGGCGACGCTGGACGACATAGAGCAGGAGCGTGGCAATGGCGGTGGCGATCATCAGGGTCAGGGTCGCCGCCATCAGGCCCGACAACTTGTAGGCGATGAAGAAGGCCAGGATGGGGCCGTAATCGACCGTGTATTTCAACCATTGGCGCATGGCGCGTCGTCAACTCGCTCTTTAGGGTTTGCTTTGGCTATGCTAAGCCAAGGGCCTATTGAAGCCTAGTTAGTGTAGGGCGAGACGATGAGCAACGCGTTTCTGCAGCGGATTTTAGACCGTAACAAGGAATGGGCACGCCAGACCACCGAGCGCGATCCCAACTTTTTTGCCCGGCTTGCCGAACAGCAGGCACCGGAGATTTTCTGGATCGGCTGCTCGGATGCACGGGTGCCGGCCGATCGGCTGTTGAACCTCGATCCGGGCCAAGTCTTCGTCCACCGCAACATCGCCAATCAGGTCTACCAGATCGACGTCAATTGCCTTTCGGTCTTGGAATTCGCCGTTAACGTCCTGAAAGTGAAGCATATTATCGTATGCGGCCACTATGGTTGCGGCGGCGTCAAGGCGGCCATGGAGCGCACCGAGCTGGGCCTCATCGACAATTGGCTCAGGCAGATCAAGGACATCTATGCCGCCAATGCCCGGGTGCTGGACAATGAGACCAGCGACGACAAGCGGCTCAACATGCTGTGCGAGCTGAATGTCCGCCAGCAGGTCCTCAATATCTGCCACACCTCGATCGTCCAGAATGCCTGGAAGGCGGGGCAGTCCCTGACCGTGCACGGCTGGATCTACAGCATCCGCAACGGCCGTCTGCACGATCTCGATTTCTGGGTCGACGGGGTCCATGACCTCAACCCGATCTATCAGATGCTCAATGTCGAGGAAACGACGCCGAGCTTCTGACCGGCGCTTCAGTCGGCCGGCACCTGGTTGCCGGGCAGCAGTTCCGACGAATAGCGGTGACCGCTCTGCGGCTCCTCCCAGATGATGGCACTGCCATCCTGGTAGATGTTGTAGCAGCTCTCGCCGCTGGTCGGCCATTTCGAGCAATATTGCTTGCTATTGGCGCCCCAGCGCCCGTCCTGGTGCGGGGCGCCTTTCGACTTATAGGTGGTCCAGCCGTCCGGCGCGAAATAGGACCAGTATTCCGATGAACCCCAGAAACCATGGACGGTCTTGCCGGCAAAGAGCTGCTTGATCTCGGCGCCATTCAGTGGACGCGGATCCGCCTGGGTCGCTGTAGCAGCGACGCACAGGTACAGGAACCAGAGGAGTAGGGACCGCAGCATACCGCCAGCCTAGAAGTGGCGCGGCCGCAGCGTCAATCCGGATCGAGGACCGATTCCGGCACGGTGACATCGGCCGGCCGACGGCGGCCCTGCTGTACTTCGCGGTGCGCGATATAGAGGCTGGAGGCGATGATGATGACGGCACCGCCCAAGACCTGGATGGCGGGCAGCTGCCCCCAGAAGGCGTAGCCGAAGATCGTGGCCCAGAGGAGCGCCGTATATTCCAGCGGCGCCAGCAGCGAGGCCTCGCCGATCTTGAACGCGCGGATCATGCAAAGCTGGGCGCCGGCGCTGCAGCTGCCCTGCAGCAAAATCAGCAGCCAGTCGGTGATGCTCGGTTCCCGCCATTCGAGGATCGCCGGGACGAGGCCGACGAGCCCACTATAGAGCGAGGAATAGAAGAGAATGTTGTGGCCCTTTTCCTTGCCGCTCAACGGCCGCAGCCAGAGCTGGCCGAGGGCGTAGGTGAGGGCGGCAGCTAGCGCCAGGAAAGCGCCCCAGCTGATGCCGTTGCGACCGGGCTGCAGCGCGACCATGACACCCACGAAACCGATGAGAACGGCGGCCCAGCGCCGCGGCCCGACCTTCTCCCCCAGCAGCGGGCCGGAGAGCGAGGTCATGAAGAGTGGTGCAGCGAAGGCAATGGCGATGGCATCGGCGAGCTGCAGGTAGCGCAGGCATTCGTAGAAGCACCAGGTGGTCGCGACCACCAGGACGGCACGGCCGAGATGGGTCCGGGTGAATCCGGTCTTGAAGGGATTGCCGGTGCCGCCGTCCCGGTTGCGATAGGCCAGGAAGATCGCGGTCAGGATCGGGCAGATGCGCGACAGCACCATGATCTGCCAGGTGCCATAGCCTTCGGTCAGCAGCTTGGTGACGGCATCGAGCACGGAAAAACCGAACACACCGCCGGCCATGAACAGCAGCGCCTTCAGGCTATTTGACTGGCCGATCGCCGGCGCCGCACTGGTCATCACTCACCCCACACGCAATCCAGCGGTCCTTTGCCGAGAGGGGCACGGACCCGCCCATTCTTGTGAATCCAGCCCTAGCATGGCCGGCGCTGGAGGAGACAGGTGATTTGCAGGTGCCGTGCATGCAGAACTGGCTATTGGCCAAAGCGAAAGAGCCGCCCGGCGGTGGCCCTTTGGAGCGATGCGGATCAGGGGAGCTCAGGCGTGCCGGTCATGCGCGCTATCATGGGGCGAGATGCGCTTGATGATCGTCATCGCCCAGCGGATGGCAGCGAAGAAACCGAGGACGATGAGTGGGGCGGCCAGCACGAGAATCGCGAGATAACCAAGCACAGTCCAGTCGTGAGCATGGACGCTCGCGAGGCTGCGCTTGATGCAATACTGGATGTCGTCCGGGTTGGCGGAACTCAGCAATGCCGGACAGTCTTGACTGGTTCCGAGCTTGTCGGCCGGATCGGCGGCGATCGTTGCCTTGTGCCAGGCACTCGCGGCCTGGTCATGGAAGCTGAACGCGACCCATCCAAGACAAGTAAGCAAGACGACAATCCAGACCGGTGTCGAACCCGCTCTGCTTTTCATGTCACTTACCGCAGTCCAGGTCTCAAGAGTTTGCGCCTCATTTCACGCCGGATCAACCTACCCCTTGCGCCTGTTCCCAGCCTGTCCACTGCGGGAAGCAGTGGCATCACTAATCCGCGAGGCGAGCAGTTGGCCAAAACAAAAGGGCCGCCCGGAGGGGCGGCCCTTTCGCAGTGCAAATCCAAACGGATCAGGCGCTGAAGGCGAGACCGAAGTCCTTGGCAATCTGCTCCGACCAGCGGAACAGATAGTCCGAGAAGCTCTTCAGCACATAGATGTCGTAGCTCGGCTTGTCGTCGAGCTGGTGCAGCAGGATATTGGCCTTGGCCATGCCGGTCTGGGCGCATTGGCCCGGGCCGAAGACCCGCGGATGCAAGTCGAGGCTGATGCCGCGGGCC